>CAYGBB010000035.1:0-12161 GCA_964347985.1 uncultured Moraxellaceae bacterium | reverse complement strand
AACACCAGTGCCGCCACCCGCTCCGCCTCATTGAAGGGCGGGGGCACATCGAGGCCATGCTGGCCGCTGTACCAGTCATTGAAACGCGTTACCGCGCCATCACTGACCAGCATTTGCACCCCGCGCATGACGCGACTGCTGTCATCGGTTTCCGGCAGCTTGAGCAATCCGACACGACAACCTGCCGTCAACGCCTCATACACCATGGAAACACTGTCCTCACTGACCCATACACTTTCTGTATGCAGGAGGGTATCCGCCAGCCAGCCGGCCGGGCAGTTTTCCCATGACTGGAAGCGCTCTCCGTAACGCTGCACAAGCGTCGCTCGCAAAGCGTCCGGTGTGCGCCGTGAGTCTGCAATCCGCAACCGTGAAGGTTCCGCGACAGAGGCGACCACAATATCCAGCTGCTGCAAAATGGCGGCATCGTCCCAGCGGGCATGCTTGCTTTCGCCACCCAGCAGTACCAGTACAGACCCAGGCTTCTTGATGCCGGCGTGCATCGGATTAAGGACACCACGAGTCGTGATGACGCGCGGCCCCGGCAACAGTTCGTCATGCTCGGGGGCAATGACCAGATCAAACAGTCGCTGTGGCAGGCTCGGCTTCATGAGCACAATGGTGCGTGCCCCCGTCACACGCTTTGCTGCCAGCAGGCCGACATGCGTGGCATGTCCTGCGCCGATCAGCAGTTGCGGTCGGCGCTTCATGAAACCGCCAGGAAACCGCCGCAGCAGCAGGTCGAGTACACCGACCGGCTGGCTGGCCACATCAATATCAAGCACTTCACAGGGCACCCGCGCCTGCAATGCACGCACCAGCCCAAGAGACTGCTGCATGTGACCGGGTTTGCCGTCGGTCAGACGCCAGATAACGATAGGCTCGGGCACGACGGCAGTTCCTGTTGGCAAGGAGAGGGATTACTTGACCGGTGTCAGCCAGTTGAGATGCTTCGGGTTGCGCCCCATCACCGTATCGAAATACAGCTGCTGCAACTGCGTCGTGATCGGACCACGACGGCCCTCACCAATCTGGCGGCCATCCAGCTCGCGGATCGGCGTCACTTCGGCGGCCGTACCGGTAAAGAACGCTTCATCCGCAATATAGACTTCATCACGGGTAATGCGTTTTTCCACCAGTTTGATGCCGAGATCAGCCGCAAGCGTCAGCACGGCATTACGGGTAATTCCGTTCAGGCAGGCAGTGACTTCCGGGGTGTAGATCACGCCATCCTTCACGATGAACACGTTCTCACCCGAGCCTTCGGCCACATAGCCTTCCGGATCCAGCAACAGCGCTTCATCGGCGCCACCGGAAATGGCTTCCTGCAGGGCCAGCATGGAGTTGATGTAGTTGCCGTTGGCCTTGGCGCGGGTCATGGAAATGTTCACATGATGACGCGTGTAGCTGGACGTACGCACCTTGATACCCAGCTCCAGCGCTTCCTTGCCCATGTAGGCGCCCCAGTTCCAGGCGGCCACAATCACGTGCACCTTGAGACCGGTGGCACGCAGACCCATGGCTTCGGGACCGAAAAACACCATCGGGCGCAGGTAGGCGGCCGGCAGATTGTTTTCACGAACCGCGGCGCGCTGGGCTTCGTTGATCTCGTCCTTGGTGAACGGGATCTTCATGTTCATGATGTGGGCGGAATCAAACAGGCGGTTCGTGTGCTCCTTCAAACGGAAAATCGACGTTCCCTGTTCCGTTTCGTAGGCACGCACGCCTTCGAATACACCCATGCCATAGTGCAGGGTATGCGTCAGTACATGGGTCTTGGCTTCACGCCAGGGCACCATTTCACCATCAAACCAGATCACGCCATCACGATCGGCCATCGACATTTTCATTTCTCCACGCGTGACAATTCAACGCGAATCGTCCGCCGCTACACGGGGTTATTCATTACCCGCCAATCAGTTCATTCCACCAATGCGTAACGAGGGCGCGTTCCGGCAGGAACTCGTCGTCACTGACCTTGGCTTCACGGTTGGCGAGCGCGAGACGGTGGCCGCGGGCACGGTATTGCAGATAAGCATCCCTGAGCCCGGCGGCCGCATCAGACGGGAGAAGGCCTCGGTTGGCGAGACCTTCCAGAATGCGTACGTTATCGGGGTAGCGGGTCAGCTCAGGGGTTTCGTGTGCCCACGCCAGTACCGCATATTGCACCATAAATTCGATATCCACGATACCACCGCGGTCGTGCTTGAGGTCGAATCCCTGCCCGCCCTTGCCGGGTGCTTCCGAGGAGAGATGTGAACGCATCTTGTCCCGCATCTCACGCACTTCCTGGCGCAGGGCAACGATATCGCGAGCCCGTGCCAGCACTGAGTGCCGCTCAACATCAAAGGCCGTCCCCAGCCGGGCATCACCCGCCACCACCCTGGCCCTGACCAGAGCCTGATGCTCCCAGGTCCAGGCCTTTTCATCCTGATACGTAGTGAAGGCCTTCAGAGAGCTCACCAGCAAACCGGAATTGCCGGAGGGCCGCAGCCGCATGTCCACCTCATACAGCAGACCCGCTGAGGTGGCTGCAGTGAGGAAGGCAATCATCTTCTGGCCAAGACGGGCGAAGAAGGTGGCGTTATCGACCGGCTTCGGCCCATCGGTCTCCCCATCCGGGGCGCCATCATGGATGAACACCAGATCCAGATCCGAGCCATAGCCGAGCTCCAGCCCCCCCAGCTTGCCGTAACCAACCGCAATAAAATCCGGATTGCAGGGCGTGCCATCGTTCCGGTGCGGCACGCCATGACGGGCCGTGAGATCACGCCATGCCAGCCACAGCACCTCTTCCAGAATGGCCTCGGCAATCCAGGTCAGGTAATCGCTGACCTTCATCAGGGGCAAGGCCCCGGTAATGTCGGAAGCCGCCACGCGCAGGACATGTCCTTTCTTGAAAATACGCAGGGCCTGCATCTGCGCCTCGATGTCGTCCTCCGGCAAACGCACCAGTGCCTCACGCAGCTCAGCCTCCAGCTCTGCCTTGCCGGGCGGTGCAAACAGGGTGCGGGCATTGAGCAACTCGTCAAGCAGTACCGGATAACGCGCCAGTTCATCGGCAATCCAGGGGCTGGCCGCACAAAGATCCACCAGCCGCCCGAGCGCCGCCCGGTTCTCAACCAGCAGCATCATGTAGGCAGAGCGACGCAGTACCGACTCCACCAGAGGCAAACAGCGCGACAGCGCCACATCCGGTTCGTCACGGCTCTGGCAGCGCGCAATCAACAAGGGCATCAACCGGTTAAGGCGCTCGCGACTGACTTGCTGCATGGTGCGCACGGTGCGCCCCTCACGCAGCTCCAGCAAGTACCGGGCGGACTCCGACGCCTGCCTGAAACCGGCAGCCTGCAAATGGCCCTGCATTTCGTCTTCATTCGCCTGCCAGATCCGGTTGCCTGCCTCAAACGTCTCGTCCGCACTTTCCTCCCGCGCCACAATGACTTCACGAAACTGGGTCTCAACCCTCGTCCGGTGAACATCCAGTGTGCCCAGAAAATCGTCCCAGCCGGTAAAACCAAGGCTGTACGCCAAGCGCTCCTGCTCAAGATGGTTCGACGGCAGGTTCTGCGTCTGATGATCATGTAGTGACTGGATGCGATGCTCCACTTGCCGCAAAAACAGATACGCCTCGCGCAAGTGCACACAAACATCCGCAGGTAAAAGCCCCGTCTCCCCGAGCAGAACCAGTACCGGCAACAATTCACGCTGCTGCAGGCGCTTGTCGACACCGCCCCGGATCAGCTGGAATGCCTGCACGATGAACTCGGCCTCGCGGATGCCACCGTGCCCCAGCTTGATATTGCTGTCCATGCCCTTGCGTCGCACCTCACGCTCGATCATGGCTTTCATCTCGCGCAGTGACTCAAAGACACCGAAGTCTATGTAGCGCCGAAATACAAAGGGCCGCAGCGTACGCATCATCGCCTGCCCCTGCACCTGATCCCCCGCGCAAATGCGCGCCTTGATAAAGGCATAGCGCTCCCATTCGCGGCCATGCTGTTCATAATAGGTTTCCAGGGACGCAAAGGAGCTGGCCAGTGCCGAGCCATCCCCCCAGGGACGCAGACGCATATCCACCCGGAATACAAAACCATCCGCTGTCTGCGCATCCAGCAGGCGAATGATTTTCTGGCCCTGGCGGACAAAAAATTCGTGATTGGAAATGCTGGAAGGGCCCGTGGTTTCCCCGGCCTCGGGGTAGGTAAAGATCAGGTCAATATCAGAGGAGAGATTAAGTTCCTGGGCACCCAGCTTACCCATGCCAATCACCGACAGCGATTGGGGCGTCGCACTTTCTTCGCCCATGGGCTCGCCATGACGCGCCACCAGCTCGGCATGGGCGCGGCGGCGCGCCAGCTCGATGCAGGCATCTGCAAAATCAGAGAGTTCCCGTGTCAGTTCCTGAACCGAACAGAGGCCATTCACATCCCGCCAGACCCAGCGCAGCATTTCCCGCTGCCGCTGCTGCCGCAACCAGCACATGAAGGTGGCTTCGTCAGCATCCGCCGCAGGATCGGATAACAGGAGGGAATAATCAGGAATATCTTCCGAGGTCACTGCCTCGTCCAGTGCGATGGCGGCTACCGGATCGCGCAAGGTGGTGGCCAGCGCATAATCACTGGCCAGCCACAGGCGCTGCCACTCGGGGCGCCCGCGCAACGCAGCAAGCGGACCCTCAAGCCGGCTTTCGGCAGTCTCCAGCAACACCTGCATTGCAGGAGACAAGCCCGTCAGTACCGCCGGAACAATCGCCTTCATTACGCCGCTCTCCACCCACCCCGGGAATCAGCCAATGGTGAGCATTGCGGCGAGCGGCATCAAGCACGATTAATTTTTAATTAGGGCCGAGTGCGCTGGTCTGCTGTACATGAAAACTGACCGATTGTGCGGAAGCAACCACATTCCCCTTGGCATCCACTATCTGTGCCGTCAACGTGTGTGTACCCCGGTCCAGGGACTCATCCAGGGGAATGGCGGAGTCCTTGACGGGTTTTCCGTCCAGTCGCACTTCAAGACGATGCCCCTCCCTCAAGCTGGGCGACACACTGACCGCCACTGGAACCGCTCCTTCGCCCCGGCGATAAACCATATCGGCAGGAGGACTAAGCAAGGTTATCTTGTACTCGGCAACTGCCTGCTTTTTACTTTCGACACGGCCACTCGATGCCGGACCGGCCTTGGGAAAGGGCATGGTCATGATCGGTTTGGGCGGCACCTTTTCCGCGCCCTCGGGAGGTGAGTCGGTAAATACATGGTTGCCGTGCTTGTCGACATACCGGTAGACCTCTGCCTGCGCCGACAATACCGGCACAACAAGCAGCAGACAGCAGGCCAGACGGGAGCAGCGCATGACAGATCCTCTTTATCATCATCTGCCCTGAGCTTAGCGGCTCCGGCCCGCACTGGCGACCTTCAGCCGCCGGAAATGCAAAGAGGCCCGCAAAAGCGGGCCTCTTTGTTACAACAGTACAACACCTGACCGGTGCAACCAGTCCGGCTCAACCGTGATCAGCAGCTGTAGTACAGCTCGAACTCGATCGGGTGCACCATGGTGCTGACCATACGGGCTTCTTCGGTCTTCAGCTCGATGTAGGCATCCAGCATTTCCTTGGTGAACACGCCACCCTTCAGCAGGAAGTCATGGTCGGCCTTGAGGGCGGCAATGGCGGTCTCAAGGTTCTCGGCAACGGTTGGCACCAGAGCGTCTTCTTCCGGCGGCAGGTCGTACAGGTTCTTGTCAGCCGCTTCGCCCGGGTGGATCTTGTTCTGGATACCATCAAGACCAGCCATGAGCAGGGCAGCGAAGGCCAGGTACGGGTTGGCAACCGGATCCGGGAAGCGGGCTTCGATACGACGACCCTTCGGGTTGCTCACATACGGAATACGGATGGAGGCCGAACGGTTACGGGCAGAGTAGGCCAGCTTGATCGGAGCTTCGTAGTGAGGCACCAGACGCTTGTAGGAGTTGGTGGCCGGGTTGGTGATGGCGTTCAGGGCACGAGCGTGCTTGATCACACCACCGATGTAGTACAGGGCCATTTCGGACAGGCCGGCATACTGGTCACCAGCAAACAGGTTCTTGCCATCCTTGGAGATGGACATGTGCACGTGCATGCCGGAACCGTTGTCACCCACCATCGGCTTGGGCATGAACGTTGCGGTCTTGCCGAAAGCATGGGCAGTGTTCAGTACGGCGTACTTCAGCACCTGCACTTCGTCAGCCTTGCGCACCAGCGTATTGAAGGAAACACCGATTTCGCTCTGGCAGGACGCCACTTCGTGGTGCTGCACTTCAACGCGGCCCGGGCCCATCATGGCTTCGATGGCGTTGCACATGGCGACACGCAGGTCCTGCTGGGAATCAACCGGCGGCACGGGGAAGTAACCACCCTTCACGCGAGGACGGTGACCGGTGTTGCCACCTTCATAATCGTTGTTGGTGGACCAGGCAGCTTCTTCAGCGATGATCTCGTGCGACACGCCGGACATGTTGATCTTCCACTTCACTTCGTCGAACACGAAGAATTCGGGTTCCGGACCAAAGTAAGCGGTGTCACCAATACCGGAGGACTTCAGGTAAGCCTCGGCACGCTTGGCGATGGAGCGTGGATCGCGTTCGTAGCCCTGCATGCTGGTCGGTTCGATCACGTCGCAGGTGATGACCACGGTCGGCTCGTCGAAGAACGGATCCATGAAAGCAGTTTCGTCGTCCGGCAGCAGGATCATGTCGGAGGCTTCGATACCCTTCCAGCCAGCAATGGAAGAACCGTCGAACATCTTGCCATTGACGAAGGTGTCTTCATCGACGGTGTGGGCCGGGAAGGATACGTGCTGCTCCTTGCCCCGGGTATCGGTGAAGCGGAGATCGACCCACTTCGCATCGTTTTCTTTGATCAGGCCAAGCGTTTTCTTCGACATGTTGTTCTCCAGGAGAGCAGGAATATACCAATAGCCGCGTCCTCAAGACCCCTGTGCAAGTACCCGTCAGGCAGTTACACAGGAACGTCTCTCAAACACCGTGCCGCAATGGGAGCAAATTACATACCAGTCTTGCAAACCCCAGTACTCACAAGGCCTGCAGCGGCTGGCGGTGCTTTTATCTCCCGCAAAAGCACCAAAAAAGAGCAAAACAAACCAGAAGAGCACCAAAAAGAGTCAGACACCCACTTCCAGGCAAATATGAAACTCGTTATCAATCTTTTCTGCGCTTAACACCTGATGGCCGTGCACCCTGCACCAGGCTGGAATATCGTGCATAACCCCGGGATCTGTCGCAATTACCAGCAGGATCGCCCCTTTTTGAAGATTTTTTACTGCATTCTGGGTCCGGATGACCGGCAGGGGACACAGCAAACGACGCGCATCAAGTTGGTGCATTTCGCCAATGACATCAGACATACCAGGACTCCGGTACGTCATCCGCACGCATCGGCACCACCGTTACCTGACGCGCCACACCGCCCCGCCGGATGATCTCCACTTCAATATCATCCGCATCACGACCCTGACTGAAGCGCCCCGCAATGCGGGCGGCCTGCAGCAGCGCCTCGTCATCCAGATCGCCATCGACCAGCGTCAGCGGGCCATTGTGACTGAGGATGCGGATATGATCGAATTCATGACGGTAGCCTTCGAGGAAGTTGTTCTCGCCCTCCTCGCGACCAACAATCAGCTTGTAGTTCGCCGCCGGTCGCACATGCCGACCGACCTTGAGCAGCATGATGTCATCCAGTTCGTAGCGACGTTCCCCGCGAGCCTCCCAGAGGTCCGCCAGTTTGCGTGAATAGCTTTCGTCAGTCAGGAAGCAGCAGCCTCCGGCCGGCTGGGCCCAGTCCTGAAAGCCGAACTTCCTGGCCAGGGCAATCTGCGGCTGACGACCGCGACCATGAAAGTCATAGAGTTTCTCACGGTCCACCCAGCCCTCTCGCTCCGGCAGGGTTGGTGTCAGACGCTTGGCGCACAGGGGACGCAACAACAGGTCTTCCGCACCCGATTCGCGGGCAATGATGGGCATGGTCGCGGCACGTTGCGACTTGGGGCGCTGGCCCACCACTTCGCCGGTGATCAGGAAGTCAAAACCATTGGCATCGGCAAAGGCACGCGCCCTGCTCACAAAGCCCATCGCCTTGCCTACCATGAAGATCTTGCAGTCGAGACAGGGGTTCAGGTTGGCACCATAGCCGTGCTTCGGATTGAGAACGATGTCCTTGTACTCTTCCGAAATATCTTCAATGTTGAGACGGATGCCCAGCTGCTCTGCCGACCACAGGGCATTATTGCGCTTCTGCTTGTTCTGGTCCTGCTTGCGGATGGCATGGGTATGCCCCTCCACGCAGAAGCCGGTATAGAAGTTGATACCTTCGACCTCGATGCCCTGCTCCTGTACCACGCGCACGGCCAGCAGGGAATCAAGCCCCCCGGAAAGCAGGGCCAACGCACGACGTTTGATGGGGGCAGAAGACATGGAAAAGGCATACACGGGCTGAATTAGGCGCGGATTATAGTGTGACTGGAGAAAATACGCATGACTCTCTTTGACTTTATCCTGGGGCAACGGACGGTTAGCATGGCTGGACATTTCCGGAGCATCGACATGACCCGCTGGCTCATCCTGCCCGCCCTGCTGCTGGCGTCGCCCCTGCATGCCGAAATAGCTGCTGCTCCGGCGGCAAGCACACAAACGGCGGCGATAGAAGCGCCCTTCGTTCACCCTGCAACCACCCAGGGTGCTGCTCCCCAGGCTGTCATGCCCCGCCAGATCCTGGCCATGGACCGCATCCTGCCCGGCGCCACCGAAGACAAGGTGAAGGCACTGCTTAATGACGAGGTTCGCGCCCTGGTCAATCTCTATCTGGGCGGCAAGATCCGGCAATGGTACTTTCGTCAGGACCGCCCCGGTGCCATCCTCATTCTGGAGGTGGGCAGTCTGGAGGAGGCTGAACAGCTGGTCGCCGGCCTGCCGCTGACGCGTAGCGGGCTGCTGGCCTATGATCTGATTCCCATTGGCCCCTATATTCCGCTGGCCACCATGATTCCACCGGAAGGGCCGCCCAAGCGCAAAAAGCGCTGATGACTTGCCCGGTAAAAGACTCAACCTGACTGAAGAGAACGTGATGGACTGCATTTTCTGCAAGATCGCGGCGCACGAAATACCCGCACGGATCGCATTTGAAAGCGAGCAGCTGATCGCCTTTCATGACCTGTTCCCGCAGGCACCAACCCATGTCCTTATCATTCCCAAAAAGCACTATACGACCATGAACGATGTTCCAGCATCGGACAGCGCCCTGCTGGGCAAGATGATGAGTGCCGCGACGCAGATAGCCAGGGAATCTGGCGTTGAGGAAAGTGGTTACCGGGTAGTCATGAACTGCAACAAGGATGGCGGCCAGAGTGTGTATCACATTCACTTGCACCTCCTGGCCGGACGCCCGCTCGGCTGGCCGCCAGGCTGAGCGCTCGAGGTCAGGTGTTTCAGAAGCTCATTCTCCATTGCACGCTCCATGATGCCCCCCTGCAGGTAAAATCCATGCGCCACTACTCACTGTTTGATCGCCTGATTACAGAGGCCGACAAGGCCCTGCGCACGATTGCCCCCGGTGCCATGCAAGGACAGCGGCCCAGCCCTGCCCAGCCCCATTCGGAAACAGCGCTCAGCGAAGAAGAGCGCCGTCATGTGGCAGGCCTGATGCGCATCAATCACTCTGGCGAGGTCTGTGCCCAGGCGCTTTACCAGGGGCAGGCATTGACGGCCCGGCTGCCGGATGTCCGCGCCGACATGGAGCAGGCTGCACGTGAGGAAGAGGATCATCTCGCCTGGTGCGAACAGCGCGTGAGCGAACTCGGTTCGCATACCAGTGTTCTCAACCCGCTGTGGTATGCCATGTCGTTCGGTATCGGCGCGGCAGCCGGCATGGCCGGTGACAAATGGAGCCTCGGCTTCGTCGCTGAAACCGAGCGTCAGGTGTGCGGCCACCTGCAAGGACACATGACTCGCGTCCCGGTTTCGGATGAAAAAACACGGGCCATTCTGGAACAGATGCACCATGACGAGTCAGAGCACATGCAAATGGCACTGCATGCAGGTGCGGCTGAACTGCCAGCACCGGTAAAGGGACTTATGGGGCTGGTTGCCAGGATCATGACTGCAACGGTTTACCGGATCTGAGCCAGAGGCCAATACCCCGTAAAAAATGCCCCATAAAAAACGGCGTCATCTGACGCCGTTTTTTATGGGGCAGTGCGCAGCAGTGTGTTCAGAGCCAGCCAGAATCCTTTAGCTTCCTCACGATCACCTGCACAAAGCCTTCAACATCCCGGTGCAGGTTGTTCTCCAGCAATGTGCGGGAGCGTGCTTCCCAGACCGCCTGACCGCTCGCCACATCATAAAGCCGGGTCTCGACAATTGCCTTGCGCTCCAGCAACGGCATCTGATCACGGCGACCAAGACCATCCATGGCAATCATCCAGGTGTCATCCACCCAACCCACACGGGTATCCGGATTGCGTGGCGGCATGTACAACACGTGATCCTCTGTATCAGTTTTCACAGGAGTTTCCGTGTAGTCGACCAGTTGTGTCACCAGAATGCCTGTCACGCCCTCGGCCTTGACCCGTTCGGCAATCACCTCTCGTGTCGGCAGTTTTCCATCAGGATACCAATCAGAAGAAAGTAGTATTGTGCGACCCGTGCCGCCAAGTGCTTTTGCAAATGACTGCTCCAGAGGCTGTCGCGACACATCCGACACATTGATGCCAAACACCAGCACCTTCTGCAGCGTTACGGCAGAGGGTTTCTCACTCTGCACAGACTCGATGCGAGTGGAAGATGTCATCAGATGACAACCGCCCAGCATCATTGTCAGAAAAACCAGAAGCCCTGCGGACCACTTCATTGCTATCTCCCGGAATTGGCCATCATGGACTGGCCATCATCAATTGACCAGAAAATCAGTCAGCCACAATCTCGTAGTCATGCGTAATTACCACACCCGCCTGCCCCAACATGATAGACGCAGAACAGTATTTGTCAGCTGACAGGTCCACCGCTTTTTTCACTTGCGGCTCCTTGAGATCGCGGCCCTTGATGACAAAGTGCACGTGAATTTTCGTGAACACGGCCGGCACCCCTTCCGCCCGCTCTGCCTCCAGCAAGGCCTCGCACGACACTACTTCCTGTCGTGCCTTTTTCAGGATGGTGACCACATCAAACGCCGTACACCCTCCCATGCCCATCAAGAGCAGCTCCATCGGACGTGGCCCCAGGTTACGCCCACCATACTCGGGGGCGCCATCCACAATGACGGCATGGCCACTGCCGGACTCAGTCATGAAGGTGACATCCTCAACCCATTTCACTCTTGCTTTCATCTTATTCCTCACAAGGCCGACGCCCATTTGTGTCAGAACCCGCACAAAATCACACTATTAGCGTTTAATCAGTCACATTAGCTGTGCTATGTTCGGCACATATTAACAATAATGGCACCAGAGGACGTCTCTATGGCCCGCCTGCCGGTGAATGCCCACGTACCCCACATTGATAGCTTTCTTGATCAATGCCATCGCCGCAAATACCCGGCCCGCAGCACGATTATCTACGCCGGCGATGCGGGCGACACGCTTTTTTTCATCATTTCCGGCTCTGTGTCAGTCGTCATTGAAGATGACGACGGGCGCGAGATGGTAGTGGCCTACCTGAATGCCGGTGACTTCTTCGGTGAAATGGGCCTGTTCGAGGATCGCCCCGTGCGCTCCGCATGGATCAAGGCCAAAACACTCTGTGAAGTCGCCGAGATCAGCTACCCGAAATTCAAGGAGCTGGCCCGTCAGGATGCCGGCCTTATCTTCGCACTGTCGGCCCAGATGGCGGGTCGCCTCCGTGCCACTACCCGCAAGGTCGGCGACCTGGCCTTTCTGGATGTGACAGGACGCGTGGCGCGAACCCTGCTGGAGCTATGCAAGCAGCCGGACGCCATGACCCATCCGGATGGCATGCAGATCAAGATTACCCGTCAGGAAATCGGCCGGATTGTCGGTTGCTCCCGTGAAATGGTGGGACGCGTACTCAAGTCACTTGAGGAGCAGGAGCTTATCGCCGTCAAGGGCAAGACCATGGTGATCTTCGGTACACGCTGAATACCTGGTCAACACCAGTT
>CAYGBB010000034.1:0-12234 GCA_964347985.1 uncultured Moraxellaceae bacterium | reverse complement strand
TCTGGCGCACGATGCGCTTGAGGCGCGGCACCAGACGCGAGAAGGGCACCATGCGGGAATGCATGAGGCCTTCCTGCAGTTCGGTGTTGATGCGCGCCTGTTGCAACAGGAGCGTTTCCGTATCACGTGCCTTGTCGATCAGCGTGGACTTGAGATCCAGCAAGTCAGACGCCGACTCGGCAAGGGCTTTCGACAGCTGGTTCAGGGACGAATACTGGTCCATTTCCAGCGGATCGAACTCTTCGTACTTGCCCCCGGTTTCCTCGTTATGGCGCGCCACAATCTGCGTTTCCATTTCCGAGTCCATGCGGCGCAGCTGATCCGCCAGACGCTGGATGGTGGCGCCCATGTCTTCCACGGTCTGGGCAAAACCGTGCACACCCATTTCCACACGGGAACGGGTAATCGAGGTTTCGCCAGCCAGATTCACCAGCTTTTCAAGCAGGTCGGAAGGCACGCGGATCATTTCCTGCGGACCGCGGGCGCCGGTATCCTTGCGGAAACCACCCAGCATGGATGGCGGCAGGATGCGTTCGCCGGCAGCGACCGGTGCGGTGGTCCGGGGCACGGCAGGTACCACCGGAGCCAGACTCACTTCCGGCGCCACTACCGCTGGCAGTACAGCGACCTGCGGAGCTTCTGCTGGCACCGGCGCAACCGCAACCTCGGCAGCCAATCCGGAGCGAACTGCCCTGATACCCGCCAGCACCGCATCCTGATGTGCGCCCAAGCCGGCAAAGAAAGCATCATCCGCCGGCTGGCTGCCATTCTGGATGGCAACCAGCTCGGTTTCCCAGTCGTGTGCGAGATTGCCCAACCCTTTCAGGCCGGCCAGACGGGCACCCCCCTTGAGCGTGTGCAGATGCCGCAACAGGGCATCCATTGGCGCCGTGGCCTCCCGGTTTTCCTGCCACTCGCCGATTGCCGACTCAATTCCCTCCGCCAGCTCATCGGACTCCTCCAGGAAAATCTCAAGGATATCGTTATCGACATTCTCGGGAACGGGAGCCGCCTCGATGGACTTCGGTTCCAGCATGCTGAGCGACACCGGCTCAGGCACTGGCTCAGGCGCCACTGGTGTCAGGGTGACAGTGTCCGGGATCTCCTGGAAATTATCCGGGTCGGCAATATAGCGCTCAATCTGGTTCACCAGATCCTGGGTCGCCGGGCAGCCGCTGTTCGCCAGCAGGGATTCCACTGCCGTAGCCAGCCGGTCGTGACAACGGTTGAGCAGACCGAACAAGGCGTCCGTCGCGCTCATGCGGCCGTCACACAGCGCCTCGTAAAGATTTTCCATGTGGTGCGCGAGGTCGCCGAGCGGTGTGATCTCGGCCATGCGGGCACCACCCTTCAGGGTGTGCAAGCCACGCTGGAGTTGCTGAACCGGTAGTGTGTTATTGGTATCGCGACGCCACTCCGCGAGCTGCTCGCTGGTCGCGTCGACAATCTCGCCGGCTTCTTCCAGGAAAATCTCGAGCAGCTCAGGATCAAACGCATCTGCGGAAATGAGCGGCGCCTGTGACTCCGGAGCTACCGGCGCGAGCACTGCCGGAACAGGTTCGGCATGCACGGGCTCTGCGTCCGCCGCAGGCACAGCCTCTGGCAGCCAGTCGTCAACCAGGGCAGATTCTTCTGTCGCTGCCTCCGGAAAGAACTCCGCAAACACCGCATTGTGATCTTCGGGTGCTGGCTCTGCAGTTGCCCCCACCTCAGGAACGCCTGCCGAAGGATCGCGGCGGAAAGCATTGATGGCATTGACCAGGTCCATGCCGGAGGAGCAACGACCATGGTTGCGCAAGTCGCCCACCATGTCCGCCAGCCGGTCATGGCAGCTCTGCAGCAGGTTGGTCAGTTCGGGTACCGACTGGTAACGGCCGTCAACCAGACCCTCATACAGGAACTCCAGCTCGTGGGCGAGGTCGCCCAGCGGGCGAATCTCGGCCAGACGGGCACCACCCTTGAGCGTATGCAGGTGCCGCTGCAACGCGCCCAGCGGCGCCAGATTGCCGGTATCGCGACGCCAGGCATCCAGCTCGGCTTCGGCCGCTTCGAGCACTTCATCGGCCTCCTCCATGAAAATCTCAAGGAGTTCAGGGTCCACCGACTCCGGGGGCGCAAAATCCGCTGGCGCCTCCCAGGACACATTCTCGGCATCCGTCATGCGCTCCGCGAGCGTGGAACGGTCCAGGCTCTCGAAAGCCGCCGTCACGGGCTCATCACTGATCTCGGACACCGGTGCCGGCGAAGGTGCTGCAGGTGTTTCCAGCAAATCGAGCAGCCGGGTCAGGATTTCGTCATTGGGCTGCACGGTCTGGCTGGCCGCCAGGGTGTCAAACGTATTGATGATCTCGTCATGAGCTGCCGAGAGGTCGTTCATGAGCTCATTGTTGACGTTGAGTCGATGCTGTCGCAGCGCCCCATACACGCCCGCCAGACGCTCAGTCAGCAGGGCCAGCGGCTCAATGCCGGCCTCGGCAGCCGACTGCGACAACCGGCTCAGCTCATCCTGAAGGGTCGCCATGTTTTCGTCAGGGGCATCACCGTTGAGCCAGCCATCCAGCTCCCAGGGTGCATCCAGCACATGATCCAGACCCAGTGACATGAAGCGCGCCACCAGGCCGGCTGTGGCGGCCGTCACCATAGCGGACTTGCTCTCGCCAAACTGTGCCGCCTGTTCACGCTCCAGCGTCGCCAGCCGGTCATGATCCAGCTGGACAATGTGGGCAATCAGTGCCGCCGCCCCGTCCACTTCACCAGAGCCACCGGCATTCAGATTGCGGATGCTTTCATTTATCAGGGAGTGGGCAGCCTGCAGCGCCTGCAGGTGCTCACGTCGGGCATTGCTGCCCTGGTTGCGCAGATCCTTGAACAGATGCTCCAGAGGCGCCGACAGGTCGGCCACCGGTGCGATGCCGGCCATGCCCGCCGATCCCTTCAGCGTGTGCAGCGAACGGATCACTGCATCCGTGATGGCCGCGGAATGCCGGTCCGGACCGACTTCATCAAGAAAACCCTGAAGCTCAGCCAGATGAGTGTCTGCTTCACTGGTAAAGATTTCCAGCAGGGCGGGATCTATCTCCGGCTCAGCCTCTGCCTCTGCCTGCAATGTTTCTTCTGCAGGCATTACCTCAGGCAGCGAGGCAAAGGACTCTTCTGCTGCTTCCGTCAGCCCGGCTTCCGGTATCGCTTCCGGAGCCAGGAGCTCTTCGGTCCCGGTAACGGATATCCCGTCTGCTTCTGCAGTTTCAGGCGTAGTAATTTCCGGCGTAGTAATTTCCGGCTCAGCAACTTCAATGAAATCAGTAAATTCATGAGCTTCAGTGACGGCAGGCGCGGCAAAGGCTTCCACCGTTTCAGTGACCGGGGCCAGGCTGGCCGCCAGCGCATCAAATGCCGCCTCGGCTGCCGCCGCTTCTTCTGCATCGGCGGACGCACCGGAGTGCGCCTGCTCGGCAGCGCGAGCCACATCCAGCGCCGTCAGCGTTTCGCCGCGCGCCACTGCATCGGCAGCCTCCATCAGGGGACTGGTGTTGATGCGTGGTGGCTGGCGATTGGCAAAGTCCTCCACCAGTCCGGGAATGACCGACAGGCACTCGGAGATCAGGTTCACCATGACCTGATCGGGCGCCAGAATCTTGTCACGCACCTTGTTCAGCATGCTTTCGAAGGCCCAGGCCAGCTCGCCCAGCACCTTCGCCCCCACCATGCGGCCGGAGCCTTTCAGGGTGTGGAAACCACGCCGGAACTCCAGCAACGACGCCGTATCTTCAAAATTGGCAGCCCATTTCGGGAAGTATTCGTTGATGGCCTCCATGACCTCTTCGGCCTCTTCGACAAAGATCTCGCGGATCTCCTCGTCAAAGTCGAAGTCATCCACCGGCATCGCCGTCAGTACCGGGAGCACCGGTTTCTTCGGTGGCTCAAGCGGTGCAGGCGCAGCAGCAACCGCCTCAACCAACGGCGGTTCTTCAAGCACCTCTGGCACTTCAAGCTGCTCTTCTGGCTCCTCTAACAGAGCCTGCGGCTCTTCTATCTGAAGTTCCGGCAGAAGTTCCGGCTCAGCCGGCTCAATCTCTTCAGCGGTGGCATCGGGCGTATCAAACGCCACCTGCGACTCATCAACGAAGAACCCGTTATCTGCCAGCAGCGACTCATCCACATTGCCCGCCAGCTCCAGTTCCTCGTCTGCCGGCAGGTCACCCAGATCGAAAACATCAGGCTCGCTTTCTGACACCAGCTCACTTTCGTCAACCTTCAGTTCACCGGCATCGGCCAGACCCGCAGTTTCACGGGCCAGCCACTCATCCAGATCGTCACTTGCCAGGGCCACCGGCTCGGTCAGCTCCAGCGTCTCAAGCGCGTCCAGTGAAACCCCGGCAATGTCCGCCTCGCCGGCAAGCACTGCCTCAGTATCAAACCCGGGGAACGCCGATTCTTCGGTCAATTCCGGAGCAAACGACACCTCAGGCTCGACGCCGGTATCGATGCCCGCATCACTTTCCGCAAGGGGGAAAGTTTCTTCCGGCAGAGCTTCGGCCCATTCCGGTGCCGCAATCAGAACCTCGTCTTCACGGGTTTCCACCAGCAGCTCAGGCTCTTCCGGCGTAATGGCATCTGCCATCTCACCCTCAAAGGCATCCGCATCGCCTGCCGCCCATTCTCCGGCATCCATCGAGATGGCGTCTTCGTCAACCAGCTCTTCAGCAGTCCCGTCCTCAGGCTCTGCCGGGGCAATTCCACCCATCCCCAGCTTGTGCAGCCCGCGCTCGGCGATATCCAGAACCGTGTCGGAGCCATGCGTATCGTTGGCCACGCGCTCCAGATAGTACTCAACCGATGTGATGACATCGGCCAGGGTATCCATTTCCTGCCAGTCCGGACGATGATGCCCGCCCAGCAGTCGCTCACCGACGTAACGGCCCGCCTGATCCAGAATGGCGGCCGGACGCTCAAGGGCGAGAATCCGGAGACCGCCACGCACGGTGGCGATCAATTCCGGAATGGTTTCCAGATGGATCGGGTTCCATTGCGAGGCGATGTATTCGATGACCGCGTCCTTGGCCTTTTCCAGTGCACTGCGTGATTCACGCAGAACGGCGGTCTGGGCATCAGACAACTGGTCCTGTGCGGAAAACTCGGAGGCAGCACTGCCGCCGGGCTGCCCCATCGGCTTTTCAGCCACCATGCCCATGAGCGTTGCTTCGACATAGAGCAAGGCCCCGGCAATATCCAGCAGACGGCCATCTTCAGGCTGATCGCCAGTGCTGGTGATGTTGTCGATGATCTCAATCTGTTCCTGCAGGATGCGACGTGGCTGGCCCAGACCCAGAACCGCCACCGTATCGGCCACCTGTTTCAGCACCGGTACCAGCGTGCCGAGCTCACTCAGCTTGCGCTCGCTGCTGCGCACAAAAAGATCCAGTGCATCCTTGGCACGCGCCAGCTCCTCGCAGAGCGCATCCACCACGGATTTCATGGCCTCGCGATCCGGGCCGCTCATGCGGGCACGCTCTTCATTGACCAGAGCATCGCCCGGCAGGGCGTCATCGAGGCGATAGAGATCCTTTACGGCACGCAGTCGGGCGCTGTTTCCGGGACTCTTGGCAACGTAATAGAGCAGGTTCTTCAGCAGTTCAGTGGGGGCGCGCTGGTTGCTCTCCTCACCCACCAGGCGCAGCTGCCGGTCAACCTGACCCAGCAGCATCTTCACGGACGTCCCAAGATCAATGGTCTTTTCCGACAGACCCTCCACCAGTGCCGCCGTGACCAGCCACAACTCACGAATCGGGGATGCCCCCGCCACTTTCTCCAGGCGCGCAAACACCTGGTGCATGTAGCCCAGGTTGGTGGCGGCATTTTCATTGCGTATCAGGCCGAGCAATGCCACCTGATACATCTGACGGATTTTCTTCAGCAGCGCCGGGTCGACGGTGGCCGGCGCCACCTGAATGGGAGCCCGCTCACCGGCAGTAAGGTCAGGTGTAAACAGTGCCGTTTCCGACATCAGCGATTCGCCGCGAGCCGCACGCAAATCATTCAGAAGCGGCAGCAGCACCACGGGCAGATCACGACGGGAGGCCTTCACACGCTCAAGATAGGGCGGTAACTGCAGGATGGCGCGCATCAGCACTTCCTGGCCATCCGCCACGCGCATTACCTGGTTGTTGATCAGGCCCAGACAAAGCTTTTCCATCTCTTCGGCAAGCAGGGCGGCGCCATAAAACTCCACCATTTGCAGCGTGCCATGCACCTGGTGCAGATAGGCCAGACAGAAACGCATGCGCGTCCCGTCTTCAGGGTTCTCAACGAACGCCTCAAGCGCCTGTCGCGCCTGTTTCAGCGTTTCCTCGATTTCACCCTTGACCCAGTCCAGAGCCAGAAAGCTGTGATTGTCGCCCATCGTCATGCCCTCAGGGGCCAATGTCATTATTGTGTTAACACCCCGCAGGGTGCCTGTCTGACAGGCTGAAACACCTGTCCCTACTTAATCCGTCCCGGCAACGACGCCCATCCTGCGGCGACCAGCTGTCAGGCTTTGCGACGAAACGCCAGTGTATCGGGGTAATCCACCCGGACCAGCGCCGGATGCGCCCAGTCCAGCGCCTCGCCCACCCCCAGCACCAGCAGCCCCCCCGGCGCCAGTCTGGCGGCCAGGTTGGCCAGAATGTCGCGCTTGCGAAAGCGCCGGAAATAGATGAGTACGTTCTGGCAATAAATCACATCCATGTCTGCCAACGGCACCCGGTCCAGTTCCATGATGTTGAGCTGTACAAACGCAATGCGCCGCTTCAGGTCCTGGCCCACCTGCAGCTCTTTCCGGCACGGCACGGGCTGGAAAAATTTCTGCTTCCATGCTGTCGGCACATTGTGCAAACGGCGCTCGCCATAAATGCCGGCACGTGCACGCGCCAGCGTCGGCAAACTGATATCGGAGGCAGTCACGCCAAAATACACATCCGTCCGCTGCATTTCGGACAGCTGTACGTCCGTCTGCATGGCCAGGGAGTACGGCTCCTCTCCGGTCGAACAGCCGACACTCCAGAGATGCAGCGCCTTGCGACCAGCATCCTTTGCCATGATTTCGGCAATATGGGCACGCACCAGCGCAAACGAACTGGTGTGTCGAAAAAAGGAGGTTTCCTGCACCGTCAGACGATCAACCAGCACCGCCCATTCGCGTTCGGCGGCAGGACCGGTCATCAATTGTTCGTAATAGGTTTCGTAATCACTGACACCAATCTCGCGCATGCGAATGCCGAGATTGGTTTCCAGAAATGAGCGCCGCGCAGCACCCACAGTCATGCCGGTGCGCGCCTCGATCAGCGTCTGCCATAACTCGAACTGTTCGTCCGAGATAGGCGTAAGCGACTTGATTCCCCAGCGGTCAGTGGCCACGTCAATTGTCCCGTTCATGCTCGCCACCAGCTGGCTCGCGAGCTTGATCAGGCGTGCTCGGGCAGCTTGAAGCCGGCTACCGACTGACGCAACTCATTGGCCATTTCCGCGAGATTCCCAATCGACCGTGCCGTTGCAATGGTACCGGCAGTAGTCTGCGAGGTGATCTCTTGAATCACGTTCATGGTGTTGGAGATGTGACCAGCCGAGGCCGCCTGCTGACGCGCCGCATTCGAGATGTTCTGAATGAGGTCGGCAAGGCTTCGCGACACGGACTCGATCTCGCCCAGTGCCACACCGGCGTCCTGCGCCAGACGGGCCCCGCGCACCACTTCGGCCGTGGTCTGTTCCATCGAGATAACGGCTTCGTTGGTATCCGTTTGAATCGTTTTCACCAGCTGTTCGATCTGCTTTGTTGCCGCCGCAGAGCGTTCTGCAAGACGCTGCACTTCGTCGGCCACCACCGCGAAGCCGCGGCCGGCTTCACCGGCCATGGACGCCTGGATGGCCGCGTTAAGTGCCAGGATGTTGGTCTGGTCGGCAATGTCGTTAATCAGCGACACGATGTCACCGATTTCCTGTGACGATTCACCGAGACGTTTAATACGCTTCGATGTTTCCTGAATCTGCTCGCGAATCGTGTCCATGCCGGTGATGGTGTTCTGCACCACCTCGGCGCCCTTGTGGGCGATGGCCACAGAGCGCTCGGCCACCGCGGCCGATTCGGCAGCGTTGGCAGACACCTGGTCAATCGAGACCGCCATTTCATTCACAGCAGCAGAGGCACCGGCAATTTCCTGCGCCTGATGCTCGGAGGCTTCGGCGAGATGCATGGCCGTGGACTGCGTTTCCTGGGCAGCGGCAGACACCTGCACCGCGGTCTGGTTAATCGTGGTCACCAGGCCGCGCAGCTGGTCAATGGAGTAGTTGATGGAGTCGGCGATGGCACCCGTGAAGTCCTCGGTCACCGTTGCCTGTACGGTAAGGTCACCGTCAGCAAGGTCGCCGAGCTCATCGAGCAGACGCAAAATGGCGTCCTGGTTACGACGGTTTTCCGATTCAATCTGCTCGGCACGCGCCATTTCCGTATTACGTTCTTCTTCGGCACGAAGCCGGTCGACATTGGCACGAATGCGCATCAACTGCACGGCGCTGAGAATACCGACACCCAGGAAAAGGATACCGAAGATGGTGTATATCGTGGTGTTTGCGCTTTCTGCCACCCGGGTGGCCAGGGTAGTAGAGGCCTGCAGCATGGCCGGGGAATCACGGAAGATGCCATCCGCCGCTTCACGCACCTGGAACAATTCCGGGGACGTTTCCAGAATGGCGTTGGCCGACTGGTTCACCGAGCTTTCAAAGCTGTCCGCAATGGCTGACAAGGCATCCTGCGCCTCGGGATCAGTCACTTGCTTGATGCCCAGCGCCTCATCACCCTCCATCATGCCGGCCAGCACGCGGCCAAACTGGGCAGCATCGCGACCGAAGGCATCGGCAGACGTCACCGCATCCGCACCACCTTGCAACACTTTGTTGACGGAACGCAGGATACGTTCGGCAAGCACCGACTGCTGCTTGGCAACGGCAATCTGCGACGCAGGCGAACCCGACCGCAACATGCTTTCCACCACGATGTCGTACTCGGCCTGAAGATCCGGAACCGTTTCCGACAGCGTCTGGGCCAGTTCATGCAGGCCGGTCACGGCCTTTTCGCCATTCAGTACGATATCGGTATTCTGCGAGACAGGATCCCAGACCTTCTGCACGGCCTGCATTTCCGGCTTCGAATCGCCGCGCAGATCCTTCAGGTCATCCCAGCGCGACTGAAACTCCTTACGCGACTCGCCCAACTGCTTGAACGCAGCCTCATTACCCGCCGACGCCTCGGTGGCGTTGTTGGCGATGTTCTGCGACAGCACACGCAACTCGGACGCGTGCTGAATCATCTCGGTGGCATTAAGACCCTTGACACCCACGATGATGAACATGACGAACGCCAGGGCAAACGAAATGCCCAGCGCAATCAGCCACGGACCAGACTCTCCACCTGCCGCAGCACTGCGCCAGAGGGACTGCCAGTAATCACGCTTGAAGAGGGCGCGAAAGTTGTCTTTTGAAAAGACCTGCTTCCACTGAATACTCGCGAACTTGTCGCGTACGGCTTGCAGTTTCGGATTCATACCATCAGCCCTCGACGGCCCCCTGTTTATAATTGTTCGAAATGGCCGGTTGACCCGGCCTTGTATCAGGCAATGGAAGCCTGCAAGAACTGCGGATCCTCAACCAGCCTGGCCAGACTGAAGATCGCCCAATCCGTGTCACCGCGCCGGAAAGCCCCTTGCACAAAGGGACGCAACTCCGCATCGACATGCGAAGCCTCCGGCACATAATCCTGCACAGGGAAATGCTGCATCCCCAGAATCTCGTCCACCACCACACCACTGAAGATGTCGCCCTGGTCAATGACCAGCAAACGGCGACGATGCTCCTGCAGACGGGAGGCACGATTGAAATAACCCAGCATGTCCATGATGGGCAGCAACCGCCCACGCACGTTCGCAATGCCTTTCATCCAGGCCTTAACACCCGGCACATGGGTATAGCGTGGCACTGCCAGTACTTCCGAAACCTCACCCATGGCGGCCAGAAAGAACTGGCCATCCAGTGTGAACCCGATACCGCTCCAGTACTCAACGGCCTGACCATCCGCAGGAAGGCCAAGCGTGCGTTGCTTGGAGCGCTCGGCAATCTCGAGAAGTTTGATGAAGCCCTTGGCAGCCATGTTGCCTACTTGCCTTTCTTGTTATTTGCCAGGGACGAGAGTGGCAATCGTCTGCATGAGCAGCGTTTCATCCACCGGCTTGGTGAGATAGTCACGCGCGCCCTGCCGCTTGCCCCAGACACGGTCAGTTTCCTGATCCTTGGTGGTCACGATCACGATGGGAATGTGTGCCGTGTCCTCACCCTTGGACAACTGGCGAGTGGCCTGAAAACCATTCAGTCCGGGCATCACCACATCCATCAGCACCAGATCAGGCTGCTCGGCACGGGCCATGGCCACGCCGTCGGCGCCATTGGCGGCCTCAAGCACCTGGTGACCATGCTTTTCCAGAATTTCACGGAAGCGATACGTTTCCGTGGGGGAATCATCAACAATCAGAATACGGGCCATACGGAACCTCGGAAAATCAGTAACACTCAGGCCTTGACCTGCACATGCTGTCGAATGGCACCCAGCAACTCTTCTTTGCTGAACGGCTTGGTCAAATACTCGTCCGAACCCACGATGCGGCCCTTGGCCTTGTCAAACAAGCCATCCTTGGAGGACAGCATGATCACTGGTGTGGACTTGAATGCGGAGTTGTTCTTGATCAGCGCACAGGTCTGATACCCGTCCAGACGCGGCATCATGATATCCACGAAGATGATGGCGGGATTGGAGTCGGCAATCTTGGCCAGTGCATCAAAGCCATCAGTCGCAGTTATCACGGTGCAGCCGGCCTTTTGCAGAAGGGTTTCGGCCGTGCGACGAATCGTCTTGGAATCGTCGATGACCATGACCTTCATACCGTCGAAATTCTCTTCCATTGGAGCAGCCTTCTATGACAAGTGAGGCTTTATGGGCCTGTCTGGGCAAATTACAGAATCAGAATGTGTGCTGACGACCCGCCCTGCAGGGGCAGAAACGACAGATTGTCACTGTTTTAGCACAGTTTTCTATGGCCGGCTACAACGAAGCTGCGCAAAAACCCCTGCCTTGAATCAAACAAGGACAAGGGCTTAGCGCAACTTTCTGACAGGATACTGCAAGTTACAGACATGGTGCCGTTGACACTGACCAGACGGCATGTCCTAGATGGCATAGTCCCCGGAAACCGTACCTCCCGGCTCGCGCACAAAGACCCGGGCCTGGCGCGGACGGAACCAGACAGTCTCGCCTGTACGCACTGCGTCCTGCTCGTAACGCTCCCGGGAAAGCTCGACCTCGACCAGCTCCTTCCCATGCCGGAGCGTCAGCCGTACCAGCCCGCCCAGAGGCCGGACATCGTCCACTTCTGCTGCCAGCGCCTCTGGCACCCCAACCCGTGACAACTCAATGTCATGCGGACGGACATAGGCAACGGCATCCGCACTGACCCCCGCATGCTCACTGGCCGCCAGCCGCAGGCCGCCAACGTCAGCCCAACCCTGATCCACCCGGCCATGAAAGAGATTCACATTCCCCAGAAACCCGTACACAAATGGCGAAGCCGGTGACTGGTAGACCTCATCCGGACTACCGATCTGTTCAATCCGCCCCCGATTCAGCACCACGATACGGTCCGCCACCTCGAGCGCCTCTTCCTGATCATGCGTGACGAATACCGAGGTGACATGCAACTCGTCATGCAACTGGCGCAACCAGCGCCGCAGGTCCTTGCGCACCTTTGCATCCAGCGCACCAAACGGCTCATCCAGCAATAGCAGTTTTGGCTCCACCGCCAGTGCGCGTGCCAGCGCAATACGCTGGCGCTGGCCACCTGAAAGCTGGCTGGGATAGCGGTCGGCCAGCCAGCCCAGCTGCACCAGTTCCAGCAGCGTGGTGACTTTCTTGCGGATGTCGGCTTCACCCGGACGCTGTTTGCGCGGACGCACGCGCAGACCGAAAGCAACATTCTCGAACACGGTCATGTGCCGGAACAGGGCGTAGTGCTGGAATACAAAACCAACCTGGCGCTCACGCACATGACGGTCAGTGGTGTCTTCGCCGTGAAAAAGGATGTTGCCTTCGTCAGCAGTTTCGAGGCCGGCAATGATGCGCAACAGGGTTGATTTGCCAGAACCCGATCGCCCAAGCAA
>CAYGBB010000033.1:0-12582 GCA_964347985.1 uncultured Moraxellaceae bacterium | reverse complement strand
TCGAGCAGGGTGCCATCCATGTCGAGCAACACGGTATCAATGGCATCCCATGACAGGGGCGGGGACATGTACACTTCCAGCAGAGAATGAACAGGTCATGAGTATGGCAAAGCTGCCGGAAATCCTGAAGAAGACAGTGATCGCCAGAAGCCGTTTCTTTGCGGTGGAGGAGGTTGAGCTGGCATTCAGCAATGGTGCGCGACGCACCTACGAACGCTTGCGTCCGGGTTCGGTGCCGGCCGTCATGGTGGTGGCGATGCTGGATGACGACACCGTGCTCATGATCCGCGAGTACGGGGCAGGTGTGCATGCCCACGAACTGGGGCTGCCCAAGGGCTCGGTCGATGCCGGTGAAACCCTGGAGCAGGGAGCCTTGCGCGAGTTGCAGGAAGAAACCGGCTATGGTGCGCGCGAGCTGCGGGTGCTGAAAACGGTAACGTTGTCGCCGGGCTATATGGGGCACCGGCTCACGATTGTGCTGGCCCGCGAACTGTTCCCGTCACGTCTCGATGGCGATGAACCGGAGCCGATTGAAGTGGTGCCGATGCTGCTTTCGCAACTGGAGGAGTGGGTCTGGCGTGAGGATCTGACCGAGGCACGCTCGATTGCTGCCTTGTATCTGGTGCGTGATCTGTTGCGCGCGGAAGGGAGAGAAGCAAATGCAACTGACACGTGAACTGATGCAGCAGGTGCTGGATGTTGCGGCCGTGGCCGGCGAAAAGATTCTGGCGATTTATCATGACGAGTCGCTCTGGCATCTACAGCACAAGGCCGATGATTCGCCACTGACGGCGGCAGACATGGCGGCGCATTTTTCCATTGCCAACGGATTGCGCGATCTGGTGCCGGGTACGCCACTGCTGTCGGAAGAGTCGGACGAGATTCCGTATGAGGACCGGGCCGGCTGGTCGCATTTCTGGCTGGTTGATCCGCTGGATGGCACCCGTGAATTTGTTGCACGCAATGACGAGTTCAGTGTGAATATTGCGCTGGTGTTCGGGCATCAGGCGGTGCTGGGAGTGGTCTATGCGCCGGTGACGGGGGTCGGGTATGTCGCGGCCAGCGGCCTGGGGGCATGGCGGGTACAGGGCGGCGAGTGGGTGCGGCTGCACGCGGCGCAGTTGCCGGCCGCGGGCGCGCGCGCACTGACCCTGTGCGAAAGCCGCCGGCATCGGGACCCGCGCGAGGATGATTTCGGTGCGGCCGTGCGTGCAGCGCTGGGAGAGGTTCGCGTGAAGGTGGCGGGTTCGGCTTTCAAGATTTGTGCCGTCGCGGAAGGCACCGCCGATGCCTATCCGCGCATCGGGCCGACCATGGAGTGGGATACCGGGGCTGGTCAGGTGATTGTGGAAGAGGCGGGTGGGGCCATGCTGGATGACCACGGCCGGCCACTGCGCTACAACGCGCGGAAAACGCTGCGTAACGGCAGTTTTCTGGTGTTGGGCAGCGCGCCGGAACAATGGCTGCCGTGCTGGTTGCCATTGTTTGCACAAAAAAACTGAACGTTATTCGTCGTCTTCGTTTTTCTTGTCGGCCGGGTTGCTGACATTTTCAGTATTCAGCCATTCCACTTTCCAGCTGGCCTGTTTGTGATCGCTGAGTACGGGCGTTAGCCAGGTGAACAGCTTTCGCACTTCATTATCGAAATGCCATGGCGCGTTCACCAGGATCATGCCGGTGCCGTTGAGGCCGAGCTGGTTGTCCGGTGGCAGCACACACAGTTCCGTGGCGAGAATTTTCGGAATGTAGGTGTTTCTCAGGCGGCGATAGAAGCGCGTGATGGCATGGTGATCCTTGATCGGGAACCAGATGGCGTACATGCCGGTAGGCCATTTGGCATGTGCCCGCGCGAGCAGCTCCACGACGGGCGCGTAATCATCCCGTTCTTCCTCGTAGGGAGGGTCGATCAGCACGAGACCGCGTTTCTCTTTCGGCGGAATCAGGGCGGTGAGCCCCTCATAGGCGTCGCGCATGTGGATCGACACGTTGCTGTTGCGCGACATGAACTTCTTCAGGGTGCCGGCATCTTCGGGGTGAAGCTCCATGAGCTGGGCACGATCCTGCGGACGCATTTCATGCAGTGCCAGCCAGGGTGAGCCGGGATACCAGAAGCCCTCGCGCTCGTGGCCCAGTGCTGCCACCGATTCCAGGTAGCGGGTGATCCAGGCCGGGGCCTTGGCCTTGTCGGCTTCCTTGACGCGGCTCAGGCCACTCTTGAACTCCAGGGTTTTCTGCGCCGCACCGGCACCCAGGTCATAGAGGCCGCAGCCGGCATGGGTGTCGATGTAGCAATACGGCGTATCCTTGCGGGCCAGACTGTCGAGCAGGCCCAGCAACAGGACATGCTTGACGACGTCGGCGAAATTGCCGGCATGGAAATGATGGCGATAATTCATGATGTATTGTCACGGGCAGGTGGCCGGAAACGGGCGGACTGCCGATTGCGTGGAGAAGATGGCCCCATGATACCTGATAGCACCCCGACTCTGCCGGCTTCTTCCGATGTCACCTGGCCGGAAACGGACTGGTCAATGATCGTCGACCGTCTGGCCGTGGAGGGGCATGTGATCCTGCACGACCTCCTGCCGGCGCCATGCTGGTGGGCCCTGCGCAGGGAGGCGGAGCAATTGCAGGGCGGCGAGTCCTTTCGCGAGGCCCGGATTGGTCGCGGTGCACAGGTGCAACAGGAAAAGGCCATCCGCAGCGATAGCCTGTGCTGGCTGGAGCCACCCATGCCGGCGGGTGGCGCCTATCTGCGCTGGATGGACGGGCTGCGCGAGACCCTGAACCGGGAGCTGTTTCTGGGGCTGACCGAATTCGAGGCGCAGTATGCGCATTACCCGGTCGGGGCGTTTTATAAAAGGCACGTCGACCGGCATCGCGACTCGAATGCACGCGTGGTGTCGGCAGTGCTGTATCTGAACCCGGACTGGCCGGCAGATGCAGGGGGCGAACTGGTGATGTTTGATGCAGCCGAGAAGGAACAGTTCCGGCTGGCCCCCGTGGGCGGCACCCTGGTGCTGTTCATGAGTGCGGACATGCCGCACGAGGTGCTGCCGGCGCGGCAGGAACGCTGGAGCATTGCCGGCTGGTTCCGGACGCGCTCCTGAATCCGGAAACCGCTTCATGTGCAGGTGCGGGCAGGTACAAGGGCGATGCCCGGTACCGGCTCAGTACTGGTTAGTGCGCAGCATCACCAGTGTGCAGGCTTCTTCCACCGTGATGCCGGCTTTTTCCAGTTCACGTTCCAGTGCCGGGTTCTCGGCGCCCGGATTGAAGATGACGCGTTTTGGCTTGAGCCGGAGCAGTCCGGGCAACAGGCTGGCCGAATGCTGCGGGCTCACGTACATGGTCACGGTATCCACCGAGCCATGCGGCAGGGCATCGACACTGGCGACGACGCGCAAGCCCTCGATTTCCTGCTGGGCCGGGTTGACCGGCAGCACGGTATGGCCGTATTCGCGCAGCAGGCGAATGGCCTTGTTGCTGTAGCGTTCGGTTTTGGGGCTGGCCCCCAGCACGGCGACGGTCTCGCTCATGACGGCATTCCTCTGTCGACGGTAAACCTGAGGGGTTATACACCCGCTCCGGTTGCGCGTCAGTCGTCTTCCTGCTCACACCCAGCGGTTCAGGCAGCCATGCAGGTCTTCGTAGCGGATCGGTTTGGACAGGAAGTCGCTCATGCCGGCGGCGCGGCATTCCTGCCGGTCTTCGTCGCGGCTGTTGGCGGTCAGGGCGATGATCGGGACGTCCGAGAAGCCTTGTGCGCGCAGGCTGCGGGTGGCCGTAATGCCATCCATTTCCGGCATCTGCACATCCATCAGGATCACGTCATAAGGCAGCTGCCCCGTCATTGTCAGGGCTTCCAGCCCATTGCCCGCCATGTCGACATGACAGCCCATTTTTTCCAGCATGCGCGCAGCCACTTTCTGGTTGATGGCGTTGTCCTCGACCAGCAGCACACGGATGCCCGGACGCAGGCCGGGCAGGGCGTTGCCGCGCGGGTGGTGACTCAGCAGGGTGTGGCGGGTGACCAGGCCCTCGTGCTCGCCTGTAGCCAGCACGTTGATGGTGCTGATGATCCAGCCCAGCCGTGCCGGCTTGGGCAGGTAGGCGGCAATGTGGTGGGTGCGGCAGAAGGTATGGTCACTGCTGTCCGGGCGGGAGGACAGCAGGATCAGTGAAGCGTTCCCCAGGCCTGGCTGGGCGCGGAGGGCCGTGATCAGGGTTTCGGCATTGCCGTCGGGCAGCTCGGCATCCAGCAGCACATAGCGCGGCGTCTGGCGCTGCACGGCCAGCACCGCTTCGGCCACGCTGCCGGCCCCGTAGACGGCCAGTCCGGCCTTCGCCAGTCCTTTCACCAGCAGTTCGCGGTTGACGACATTGTCATCCACCACCAGCAGCGGTGCACTGCGCAGCGTGGGCAGGATGGCCGGGAGTGTCTGGTGGCCGGCATCCGGGTCCAGCGTCAGCCAGAAGGTGGCGCGGAAGGTGGAGCCCAGCCCCGGTGCACTGGCCATGCTGACCTGGCCACCCATGCGCTCGACCAGGGCCTTGCAGATGGCCAGGCCAAGGCCGGTGCCGCCAAAGCGACGGGCATTGCTGGTGTCGGCCTGGGTGAATTTTTCAAAGAGGACGGCCTGCTTTTCAGGGTCGATGCCAATGCCGGTGTCAGCAACAGACATCTCGTACAAGGCCGCACCACGTCCGCGTTCGCGGGTGCGCAGGCTGACGGTAATGCCGCCCTGCTGGGTAAACTTCAGGGCATTGCTCAGGTAATTGAGCAGGATCTGGCGGAAGCGTCCGGGATCGCCGATGACGTGGAACGGCGTGGTCGGGTCCAGCTCGATGGTGAGGGTGAGATCCTTCTTGCGGATTTGTGGCAGCAGCAGTTCGCAGGTTTCATCAATGGCGACCTGCAGGTCGAAGGGAACTTCCTCGAAGGACAGCTTGCCGGCTTCGATTTTCGAGAAGTCGAGAATGTCGTTGATGATGGCCAGCAGGGCATGACCGGATTGCAGGATGGTGTGCAGGTTTTCGCGTTGCTCGGCATTGAGCGGGCTGCTGGCCAGCAGTTGCGCCATGCCCAGCACACCATTCATGGGCGTGCGGATTTCATGGCTCATGGTGGCCAGGAATTCGCTTTTTTCCTGCGTGGCCGCCTCGGCCGCATCACGGGCCTGGATCAGGGCCTGCTCATACTGTTTGCGGGTCGACAGGTTGGTGATGACGGAGAGAAAGTGCGGCTCGCCATTCAGTTCGATGGCGCTGAGATGGACTTCGGCCGGAAACAGCTCGCCGGTGGAGAGCCGCCGGTAGGTCCACTCGGTGTGTTGCGGTCCCTCCACAATGGCCTGCTTCATGATGTTGCGCAGGCCTTCTTCGGAGGGGCGTCCATCCGGTTGCATCAGCGGGGAGAGCATGGCCATGCTGGCGTGTTGCAGGGTGGCGATATTGGGCAGGCCAAACAGCTCGAGGGCGGCGGGGTTGGCGTCGATATAACGGTTGGCCAGGGTCAGGATGATGGCCTGCGGGGCTTCGGCAAACAGCAGGCGGAACTTCTGTTCACTCTCAGTCAGTTCGCGCGCTTGCTCACGCTCACGGCTGACATCGCGAATCACCAGCGTGGCACCGTCCAGGACGCCATCACTGCGCCGGCGCGCCGACAGCCGCGTGACAAAGGAGCGGGTACGTCCACTGTTGTGCAGACTGAACTCGAAGGAGGCCTGCAGGTGGGTACGAATTTCCTTGAGCGCGTTGGCAAGATCGACCTGTGCTGCGAGCGGGAGGATGCTGGCCAGGGGTTTGCCAACCAGGTCCTTGCCGGGTTGCCAGGTGCTGTTGAGCGGTTCATGGCATTCGAGGACGCATCCGTCCGGGTCCAGCACAAAGACCCAGTCATCCAGTGAGGCCAGCGTGGATTCCAGCAGGGCTTCACGCTCGCGCAGCGAGGCGGTCATGGTGCTGGCTTTTTCCTCGGCCTCACGCCGCAGGCTGCTGTTGAAGCCGAGTACGCCGGCCATCATCAGGCTGAGCAGGGTACCAATCGCCAGGGTCATGGGCGGGAGCCAGCGTTCGGCGCCACTGTAGAGGCCCGGGTTGCCGGTCAGCTGGATTTCCCAGCGGCGGCCACCGAACTCCAGCAGCATCGTTTTATGCTGACGCTGGTCATGGGCCAGCCGGGAGGGCTTTTCGGCGGGCAGGGACGACATGTTGAACAGTTGCTGTCCGGCAGCGACGTCCGTGATGCGCAAGTTGACGCTGTTGCCAAGTTCCTTGTCGGCAGCCAGGAACGCAAACATGTCACGGGTGCGCAATGTGGCAAATACCCAGCCACGGACATTGGAGGGGTGATTGATGCCCTCTGCATACACGGGCAGGAGCAGGAGGAAGCCCTGGGCTCCCGGGGTGCCCTGCACCAGCGTGACCGGGGCCGAGAGGGAGGCCTGGCCACTTTGCAGTGCCCGGAGGGCGGCCGCATGGCGTTGCGGTTCACTGGCTATGTCCATGCCCAGGGCAGGGCGGTTGCTTGCCAGCGGTTCGATCAGGCGCAGCACCCAGGCGTCCTGGCCGGGGGCAGGGTCATTCTGGCCATCCAGGCGAAAGTAGTGGCTGAACTCATGCTTGCCCAGATGTTCGCGTACGTCTTCTGTCGCCGGAATGCGCTCGATGTATCCCCAGCCGGCCGCACCGGGAAACTCGCGCACCAGATTGCGGGAGCGGGTATAGCGCAGAAAGCTTTCGTCGGTGATGGCTTCGGGGTTTTCGAGAAAAATGCTGCGGGTGCCCTTCAGTCCATAAACAAACAGCTCGAGGCGCCCGCGGATACGCTCGACCTGGCGTGCACCGAGCTGTTCAAAACGGGCTTCTACCTGGGCATCGACCTGATGGGCGACCCAGAGCGAGAGCATCAATGAAATCAGGATGCCGATGGCCAGTACCACCATCATCAGGCGATAACCGCTTCGGCGCATGCGGGCTCGGGATTCTGACACTGCCGCGGACATGATGGTTCCTCAAGGAGCGATGGCGGCCGTTTCTGGGGAGCGGTCGCGTATTATTCTGTTTTATTCATCGACCCGCTCGTACGGGGTGCTTCACAGGCTGCTGGCCACCACGGCCTTGCCTGCTGGTTCGGTTGCTATATGCCGCAGCAGCAGGTTGAGCAGGTCCTGTTGCCGAATGGGTTTTCCCAGAAAGTCACTCATTCCCGCATCCAGGCAGCGCTCACGGTCACCCTCCAGCGTATTCGCGGTCAGGGCTATGATCGGAACACCTCGCGGGCTGGCTGACAAGGCCTGCAGTCGCCTGATTTCGCGGGTGGCTGCGTAGCCATCCATTTCCGGCATCTGACAGTCCATCAGGATCAGGTCGTAACGGAACTGCAGGCACATGCGCACCGCCTCGAGGCCATTATTCGCGACATCGACACGAATGCCGAGTTTTTCCAGCATGCGTGCGGCTACTTTCTGGTTGACGACATTGTCTTCCGCGAGCAGGACACGGAGGTTTCCTGGCAACCGTGCGGGGGGGGCGGTATTGCCGAAAGGTGCTTCAATCAGGGTGTCGGGCTGTGGCAATGCGATGTGCATCAACTCGTTCAGCAGGGGCGTTATGCGTACCGGTTTGCTCAGCACCGCATCGCAATCGACAGTTTTCAGGAGTTCGCGCTCGGTGCGGGTGGTGGTGTTGCTGAGCAGGATCACCCTGAGGCTGGAGAAGACGGGATCGGCCTTGAGGGTGCGGGCCAGCGTCAGGCTTTTGCCATCCGGCAGGTAATGGTCGAGCAGGAGCACCTGTACCGGCCGGCCGCTTGCCGAGGCTTCACGCAGGCAGTGCAGGGCTTCGCTGACAGTGGCGGCCTCACTGACCTGCAGCCCGCGCGCCTCCATCCCTTCACGCAGGATGCGCCGGCTAATGTCCAGGTCATCGACGATCAGGACATGCAGCGCCTGCAACTCTGGTGCGGTGATCTCCGGTTCGGCCACATGCTGCCGGGCGAGGGGCAGCACGGCATAGAACGTACTGCCCTGCGCATCCTTGCTGTCCAGGCCGACATAGCCGCCCATCAGTTCCGCCAGTGCCTTGCAGATCGCCAGCCCGAGTCCGGTGCCGCCGAAACGGCGCGTGGTGGACGTATCGGCCTGGGTGAACTGCTCAAACAGGTGCGGCTGCTTGTCTGCCGGGATGCCGATGCCGGTATCGGTGACGGCCAGGCGGATCAGGACCTCATCGTCACTGCTGCTGTCGGCGCTGACATCAATCAGGACATAGCCCTCGCTGGTGAACTTGACGGCATTGCCGAGGAAGTTGAGCAGGATCTGGCGGATACGGCCGACATCGCCCAGCAGCAGGTGAGGGCAGCCCGGTGCATAGCGCAACACCAGCTCAATATTCTTTTCCTGGATTTGTGGCTGCAACAGATCACAGACGTCATCGATCGCCAGGCCCAGGTCAAACGGAACGGATTCGATGGTGAGTTTGCCGGCTTCGATTTTCGAGAAGTCGAGAATTTCATTGATGATGCTGAGCAGTGCCTGGCCGGAGTGGTACAGCGTGCGGACATAATCACGCTGCTCGGCGTTCATCTCGGTTTCCATCAGCAGTTGCGCCATGCCCAGGACGCCATTCATGGGCGTGCGGATTTCATGGCTCATGGTGGCCAGGAACTGGCTCTTCGCCTGGGTGGCGGATTCGGCAGCATCCTTGGCAGCAATCAGGGCGAGTTCGGCTTCCTTGCGGGCCGAGATGTCGTTGATGGTGCCCGAGGCGCCGATCGGTACACCTTTTTCATCGCGCAGGATGGTGGACCAGATTTCGGCCCAGCGCAGCCGCTTCTGGCGGGTGACAAACCGGACCTCGATACGGGTGCTTTCCAGTTCGAGTTGCAGCACCGGCAGCAGTGCATTGATGGCGTTCTGCAAATCGTCGGGATGCGCGAAACTGACACTGGGGCGACCGAGTGACTCTGCAATCGTGTAGCCGGTGATTTCTTCCCAGGCAGGATTCAGGAAGGTCCAGCGTCCTTGCATGTCCGTCTGGAAAATGACTTCGCGTACGCTGTTGACCACGCGCCGGTATTGCGCTTCGGACTGCAGGATTTTCCGGCTTTGCTCAAACAGGCGCTCTGCTGACTGGTTCAGCGCATCGTTGAGTTCATTGATTTCACGGGTAAAGGAGTTGACGTGGATTTCACGTTTCTCCTGATACACATCCATGCCCTGGGCGAAGCCGATGAGTTGGCGCAACTGATGAATGGGTCGGTGCAACAGGCCGAGAAAATACAGTGCCGAAAAAAATGCGAGCAACAGGCCGGTGCCGATTTCTGCGCGTAAAACGGCGAGGTAGCGTTCGGATTGTGCAGAGGAGTCATATTGCATGTAGACCCAGCCCTGATCCGCCACCGCCTGCCACAACTCATAAATGTCGCCGTGACGATGAACGACGGAATCCTGTGCCTTGGGCGGCAGCATTTCCTTCTGGCCGAAGGCCTCTTCCGGGAGCTTGCCGGCGAAGTGCACGACATCACTGATGATGCGTCCCTGATTGTCGGTCACGACGATGCGGCGGACTTCCGGAAACTCTGCTGTGTGTAGCAGCAGCTCGCGAATTTCATCGTAGTTGGCCAGCAGGATGTCGCGATAGGAGGCCGAGGCAAAATTACGGATGACAATGTTGGCCTGGGCCAGGGCGGACTCTTCCTGCAGGGTTTTCTGTTTCTGGTAAATCACATAGCCGAATACTGCCAGCGCCACGACCAGGGAAATTGCGGAAAGTATGGCAACCTGCTGGTTGAACCCGCGCGGCAGAAAAAACTGCAGGAAACGGCGCAGGCGGTCAGGGCTGCGCATGGGCGGTTGCCTCGGCCGGGAGGATGCGGGAAAGGATGCCGTAATCCCGCTCCATGTCAGCCTCGGTGATGTTGGGCATCAGGGCGGCTTCCAGCATGGCCGGCTGGGTGGTGTTCAGGCGCAGGAAGGCGGCCTTGACCTTGCGGACGTCGGTTGCCGGCACGCGCGGGGCAACGGCAAAGGCGGGCGGCGGCAGCGGTTCGGTGCGATAGATAACGCGTAACTGCTTCGTGAGTTCGGGTGGCAGCAACTGCAGGCTGTAGTTGTTGATGACGGCCGCATCAATCTTGCCCAGCATGACTGCGCGCAGTCCGTTGACATGCGTGCGTTGTGTTTTGACCTGTGGATGGACCTTGAGCTCCTTCAGGATCTGGCCCTGCAGCAGGCTGGCGGTCATGTCACTGCCGTTGGGGATGGCCAGCGTTCGTTCATGCAGGTCGTTCAGCGTGTGCAGGGCGCTGTCCTGCCGCACGACCACCATGCCGATCATGGGGCGGGTGTCGCGGAGGATGGGCAGGTAGTGCGGGCGCGCCTGCCAGAGCTGGAAGGCGCCGAGCATGGCAAAGTCGGGTTCACTGCGCAGCAGGCTGGCTTCAATCTGTGCATTGTCCTCATACAGACGGAAGCGGAAGCTCAGACCGGTTTCCCTGGCCAGCGCATCCAGCAGGGGTTGCCAGCGGCGCTTGATGTCCGTGGCGGGCAGCACGGGAACAATGGCGACCGTATAACTCGCCTTTGCCGCGTGAGCCGGCTCGTGGAAAGTCGCGAGCAGAGTGCCCAGCAGCATGCATGCACTCAGCCAGTGGCGGGCGACAAGCATGAGACGTCCTTGATCTGATGTTATTCGGAAAGGTTACCACTGCTGACGAAGGGCTGGGAGACGGGCGATGACAGTACGTCGGCCAGAGCGTCCTCCAGTGCCCAAAGCCGGTCTTGTCCCCAGGCCGCACAGTGACTTCTTGGCGTGGTCAGGTGCAGCACCGGTACCCCCCACAAGCCCAGGTTATTCAGCGCGTCCCTGTTGTCGGACGCCAGTGCCTGCCACTCCGTGTTGCGCAACTCAGCTTCCAGCGTAGACCAGTCAAGCCCGGCCTGCGTGACCAGTTGGCACAGGACACTGTCCTTGCTGACATCGGCACCCTCTGACCAGATGCCACGAGCGACCGTGAGCAGGTAGTCGCCGGCTCGCCCTGCCGCTTGGGCTGCCGGGAACAACGCCATGCAGCGCTCGACACCACGGCCGACCGGATCGCAGACACGGCCAAAGGGAATCGCCAGCCGTTCGGCCTCGCGGGCGGCATCCAGCAGGATGTACATGCGTTTTTCCCGGGGCACCGGCAGGCCGCGCATCACCATGGGCAGTACCGGACGGAAATGCAGGTCCAGGCCATAGTGCTCGGCCAGCCCGATGACGCGGGGCAGGGCGAGATACGAATACGGGCTGCGGAACGAGAAATAGAAATCCAGCGGCAAGTGCAGGGCGCGCAGGGTGGCCAGGTCGCCCGGATCGCTGACCAGGAAATCGGTGCCGGCATGACCGGCCTCAAAGGGCAGCGGGGTGTCGTTCAGGGCAAAGTCATGGGCAAACCTGGCGACACCGATGTCCTGCAGGCGCGCCGCCAGATAGGGCAGGCGATCAATGCCCCAGTACCACTCGCCGCCGTAGTGCAGCATGGCCGGCTGATAGTGCCCCAGCTGCTGCAATGCCTGCTGGTTGGCCTGCAGCTGCTGTGATGCAGGGGTGGCGGGGACAAGCGGGAAACGGGATACCAGCGTGCTGAGCTTCTTGTGATAGCCACGCCAGAGCGCCCCCAGCACCTGCTTGGCCAGCGGCAGGAACATGGCCGGTGGTTGCTGCACATGTGCCAGCAGCAAGCGCGTGGCCTGATCGCAATCGGCGGCGGCAGGTGCGGTCGCGGCATCGGGGAAATCCAGTGCCTGCCGTCGGGCCAGACGGGCGGCATCCACCCGCGCATACGCCGCCAGCTTGTCCGGGGCCGGCGTGGTGGCAAGGTCGTGGCCGTTGATCAGGAAAACGCGCAAGGTGACATCGAAATGCGCCAGAAAGCGTGGCAGTACCTGTACCAGCAAATAGCTGTAGGGGTCATCCACGCGTAGCCATACCGACACGACATGCGGCTGCGCGCCCAGCTTGCGCTTGGCTTCCTGCAGCTTGCGCAGGCTTTGTCGGGTCCGCGGACTGGTCAGCAATGCAGCCAGTCGGGGCTGGAAAAACTTGCCGGGCGACATCGGGGTAACCTTGTAAGAGCGGCTTGTAAGAGCAGCTCATAGGAGCCGCTTTTAAGAACGCTACCGATCGCAATAAAAAACGGGAGCACTTCAGGCTCCCGTTTTTATCTCACAGATACTTGTCCGTGACAGCCCCTTCGGAGGCGCTGCTGACGGTCTTCGCATATTTGGCCAGCACGCCGCGGGTGTATTTCGGTGCCGGACGCTGCCACTTGGCCTTGCGTGCCGCCATGTCGGTGTCACTGATGCCGACGCTGATTTCACGGGTTTCGGCATCAATGATGATGCGGTCGCCATTCTGCAGCAGGGCAATCGGACCGCCGTCGAAGGCTTCCGGGGTGACATGCCCGACGACAAAACCGTGCGAGCCGCCGGAGAAGCGGCCATCGGTGATGAGCGCGACTTCCTTGCCGAGGCCCTTGCCCATGACGGCCGAAGTGGGTGACAGCATTTCACGCATGCCGGGGCCGCCCTTGGGACC
>CAYGBB010000032.1:0-12632 GCA_964347985.1 uncultured Moraxellaceae bacterium | reverse complement strand
AACGACCTGCTGACACGCTATGAAACGTTTGCCGACGAATTCCTCGGCATCCTGCATCGTGAAGCCCATGGCAAACACTGATATCACCTCCCGTTGCCATCAGGAGCATGACTGATCATGGATAGCACCTTTCGCCGTGAGCGGAAAAAACCTGTAGCCGAAATGAATGTCGTGCCCTATATCGACGTCATGCTGGTGTTGCTGGTGATTTTCATGGTCACCGCTCCCATGCTCACCCAGGGTGTGCAAGTGGAACTGCCCAAGGCAGTGACGGACAACATTTCACTGAAAGATCGCGAACCCGTGATTGTTTCCATCAAGGCCGATGGCTCTTTCTGGATCAAGCAGGGAAGTTCAAGGGATCGTCGTATCTCACGCAGTGAAATCACTGCGGAAGTCCGCGAGGCACTCGACAAGTCGCCGGAAGCCCCGGTACTGGTGAATGGTGACCATCGCGTGAAATACGGAGTCGTCGTCACGATGATGGCGCAACTTCAGCAAGCGGGCGTACCCAATGTCGGCCTGCTGACACAGGTTGCTCCTGATGTCGCCCCCTGAACCACGCCTGTCACTTCCCATGAACGACATCAACCGACGGGCCTTGAAGCATTCCCTACTGCTGCATGTCGGCATTGTGGTGGCGGCAGTTTTGCTGCCCTATCTGCATCGTCCGCCGGTCATTGAACCACCCCGGGTCGTGGAGGCAGTACTCGTCAGCGCAGCATCACTGCCACGGCCTGCGCCTGTTACACCAGCTCCCGTTACACCAGAGCCTGCACCCGTCATTGAGCCCCCCCCTGTTGTGCCCGACATCAAACCGGTGCCTGACAAACCGGTGCTTAATAAACCGGTGGTTAAACCACTCCCCCCGTCCGTACCCAAGGTAGCTTTGCCGCCAGCCAAACCGGAACCACTCAAGCCGGCGCCCGTAAAACCGGTAACGCCAAAACCTGCCGTTCCGAAACCCGCCCTGAACAGAAATGCGATGGATGAGGAAATGCGTGCGCTTGAACGTGAAATGACCGCACAGAAAATAAAATCGGAAGCTGAGCAGGCACAACGCGATGCCGCCAAAGCTGCTGCCAGCGCACGTGATGCCGCCAATCTGGCGCTGAAAGAAAAACACGAACGCCTGATCCGGCAGCGTGTAATAACAAAATGGAACAGACCTCTCTCTGCGAAGCATGGCATGGTAGCGACCTTGCGCATCACCGTGTTCCCTGGTGGAGAAGTGAACAATGTTGTCACCGTCAAAAGCAGTGGCGACGCCGCTTTTGACGCCAGCGCCGAGGAAGCGGTACGCCGCTCCACCCCGCTGCCAGTGCCGGATGATATTGCGATGTTCAATTCGTATTTTCGTGTGATCACCTTCAAGTTCAGCCCGGAAGACATGTAATGCTTCGCCTGTCCGCTTTCTTTTCCCTGTTACTCCTCTGCCCCCTCAGCCATGCCGAGCTGGTGATTGAAATCACCCGTGGTGCGGATGATGCGCTGCCAATTGCCATCGTGCCGTTCAGCGGACCACAGGTGGATGACAACATTGCCAGCATCATCAAAAACGATCTTGATCGCAGTGGCCGCTTTCGTTCACTGCAGGACAGCCAGCTGCCGGCAAGGCCCAACTCGGCCGCTACGGTAAATCATGCGCAATGGCAAAACACTGGCGTCAATCATCTGGTGACAGGCTCCGTGCAAACTACTGCCGACGGCCGGCTGCAAGTGAGTTACGAGCTCACCAGCATTGACAAGCGCACACGTGTACTGGGGGAAAGCATCACTGTTCCGGCAGCACAGTGGCGGGATGCCGCCCACTTTGCATCTGACAAGATTTTCCAGGCGATCACTGGCGTCCGTGGCGTTTTTTCAACAAAAATCCTGTACGTGAACCAGTACCCCGCCAATGACAAGATGCGCTATCGCCTGGAACTCGCTGATGCGGATGGGCAACGCCCGCTCAGCATTCTGGACTCTGCCCAGCCAATTCTTTCGCCAGGCTGGTCGCCCGATGGCAGCAAGGTGACCTATGTCTCCTTTGAAAGTGGCCGTCCTGCCATCTTTACCCAGAATATCGCCACACAGGCACGCGCCAAACTGACCAGCTTCAGCGGACTCAATGGTGCACCTGCCTGGTCACCAGACGGGCGTCGCATGGCACTCACCCTGTCACGCGATGGCAATCCTGAAATCTACATCATGGATGTCGAGACCCGTGGGCTGACACGCATTACCAATCACGCTGCCATTGATACCGAACCCCGCTGGATGCCGGATGGCAAGGCACTGGTATTTACCTCGGATCGTGGTGGCAGCGCACAGGTCTACCTTGTGACGCTGGCTGATCTCAAGGTGAAACGACTGACCTTTGACGGCAACTTCAATGCCCGTGCTGATGTCAGCCCGGATGGACGCTATCTGGCGCTGGTTCACCGCGAACGCGGACAGCAATTCCAGATTGCCGTACAGGACATGAATAGCGGAGTCATGACGGTGTTAACACAAACACCTCTTGATGAGAGCCCCAGCTTCGCGCCCAATGGCCAGTCACTGGTGTATGCCAGCCGCAAAGGCCGGTATGGCGAACTGGGTATTGTTTCGCTGGACGGACGCTCGCATGTACGTCTGCCGGCGCGTCTTGGCGAAGTACGCGAACCCGCCTGGTCTCCCTTCCTGAGACCCTGAGGGAACCACCTTGTACCACCTGTCCCCCGGGACGTTTTAACCACGATGGAGAATGTGAAATGAATCTGATGAAATCCGGTGCTGTCGCCCTTGCCGTGCTGAGCCTCGGCCTGACTGCCTGCACAACCACCAAGGCACCAGACACTTCGACGACTGCCGTTGACCAGCAGGCTGAAGCCGATCGCGCTGCAGCCGAGGCTGCTGCCAAGGCCCGTGCCGATGCAGATGCCGCTCGTACCGCTGCCGCTGCCGAAGCTGCCCGTCTTGAAAGCCAGTCACTGGCGGATGCCCAGGCCAAGGCCCAGGCTGAAGCTGCTGCACGCACCAATGAGCTGGCCGCCGCGCTTGGCATGAAGACCTACTACTTCGGCTATGACGATGCCAACCTGCAGGACGACACCATCAACTCGCTGCAGGCTCACGCGTTCTATTTGAGCAAGAATGCCGGTGCCCGCGTGCAGGTCAACGGCCATGCCGATGAGCGTGGCACTCGTGAGTACAACATGGCACTGGCTGAGCGTCGCGCCAAGGCCGTGGCAGCCTTCCTGACCGGTAATGGCGCTCGTGGCAGCCAGCTGGAAGTGGTTAGCTATGGCGAAGAGAAGCCGGCAGTTGCCGGTGAAGGCGAAGAAGCCTGGGCCAAGAACCGCCGTGTTGAGCTGCAATACACGGCCGGCAACCCCTGATCGTCAACGCGCTGTCTGAAACGGGCCTTCGGGCCCGTTTCTTTTTTCAGGCCATTCCCGTCTGCTCCCCCTTCCCCCCTGTGGCTGGCATCTGTTAGAACGGAAACCTGTTAATACCTTCTGTTTTTGCCCCTCTGGAAACCTGACATGCAAAAGGGACTTTCGTTCTGGAACAAGGACTGGGTAGCCGGCCTTGTGATCACGCTGGGTCTGCTGTTCGTATCCATGTCGTCCGATGTAGTAGATGACATTGAACGCTATGCCTACGACCTCGGAGTCCGTGCCAGTAAACATGCCCCTGGTGACAAGGTGGCCGTCATTGCCATTGATGACCGGAGTATTGCCAACATCGGTCGCTGGCCATGGCCGCGCACCCGTCTTGCCGACATGATCAACTCCCTGCACGAGGGCGGAGCCAAAACCATCGGCTTGCCCTTGTTTTTATCCGAGCCCCAGATTGATCCGGGACTGGCCTCCATTCGCGAACTCGATAGTTTCTACAAAGACAATCTGCTGGTGATGGCACCTGCAACACCAGCTGTAGCTGAACTGGGCAGCAAGCTTGGTGCCGCCGAAGCCCGGCTGAATACAGACCAGCATTTGGCCGACGCCATGGGCAAGGCAGGCAATGTTGTGTTGCCCATGCAGTTTGTACTGGGCGAAATGCAGGGAAACCCGGATCAGGCACTGCCCGCCTACGTCACCCGCAACCAGATCGCCGCCATACGGGATGGCAGTAACGCCACAGAAAATGAACTGCTGCCTCCGGAGACCAGTGAAGCCGTTCCGCCCATAGCCATGCTGGGCGAAAAGTCCGCCTTCATTGGCCACCTCAGCATCAATCCTGATACCGACGGCGCTATCCGTCAGGAAGCCCTGCTGCTGCGCTACGGCAATGCCTACTACCCTTCCCTGTCGCTGCTGCTCGCGGCAAAAAGCCTGAATCTCGGCGTGGGTGACATCAAGGTTGACCTGGGTGAAGGACTGCATCTGGGCAAGCTGCACATCAAGACCGATCCCTATTTGCAGATGCGAACGTTTTTCTATGGTGCTGACGGTGACCGTCCTGCCTTTGCCGCAGACTCCTTTTACGACGTTGCCTCTGGCAAGATTCCGCTCAGCAAGTACAAGGACAAGATCGTCATCATTGGCGCCACGGCCTACGGACTCGGCTCACCACAGGTAACGCCGGTGTCACCGACGATGGAACCGGCCTATATCCTCGCGCACAACGTCGCCAGCATTCTCAACCAGAGTTTTTTCATCACACCGGAATGGGCAACACTGGTTCGCTGGCTGGCCATTCTGATGGCGGCTGCCTTCGTCATTTTCGGGCTGTCCCGGCTCAAGGCAGGTCCGGCGGCCATTGCGTCAGGCGCACTGGTTTTGTCACTGCTGGTGGCACACTTCGTTTTCATGACCGGTTCTGGCGTGTGGGTACCGTTGATGCTGCCTGCCGTGATTATCGGCATCGGCTATGTCCTGATTACCACCAAGCACTACTTCATCACGGAAAAAGCACGGGAAAAATCCGACGTGCAATCAGCAGAATCCAATCGCATGCTGGGCCTCGCCCTGCAGCAATCCGGGCAGCTCGACATGGCACTGGAGAAATTCCGCAAGTGCCCCATGGATGAAACCATGGCCGACGTGCTCTACAACCTCGCGCTGGATTACGAGCGCAAACGCCAGTTCAACAAGGCCGTATCCGTTTACGAATACATTGCCGCCTACAACCCGGGCTTTCGTGACCTGACGCAAAAGCTGCAACGCGCACAGAAACTCGAGGAAACGGTCATTCTGGGCGGCGGCGCCATGAGTTCTGCTGCCGCCACCATGATCCTGACTCCCGGCAGCAACGAAAAACCGATGCTGGGCCGTTACCAGGTGGAAAAAGAACTGGGCAAGGGTGCCATGGGCGTTGTCTATCTGGGACGCGACCCCAAGATCAACCGTGTGGTAGCGATCAAAACCCTGGCGCTTGCCAATGAATTCGAAGGTGATGAACTCAAGGAAGTCAAAGAGCGTTTCTTCCGCGAGGCAGAGACTGCCGGCCGGCTCAATCATCCCAACATTGTCACCATCTACGATGCCGGCGAAGAGCACGATCTTGCCTACATCGCGATGGAGTTCCTGCATGGACATGACCTTGCCCGCTATGTCAAACCGGATGCCCTGCTGCCGGTCACCAAGGTCATCAATATCGTATTCAAGTCGGCGCTGGCCCTGCATTACGCACACCAGCACAATGTCGTACATCGCGACATCAAGCCGGCCAACATCATGTATGAACCGGATGCCGGCAGCATCAAGATCACGGACTTCGGCATTGCCCGCATCACAGATTCCAGCAAGACGAAGACCGGTACCGTACTAGGAACGCCTACCTATATGTCGCCGGAACAGGTGGCAGGCCGCAAGGTGGATGGTCGCTCCGACCTCTACAGTCTTGGCGTGATGTTCTATCAATTGCTGACCGGGGTTGCCCCCTTCCGTGGCGAGTCGATGGCAACGCTCATGTACAAGATTGCCAACGAACCCCATGAGTCCGTTTTCGAACAACGCCCTGAACTTGCCAACACCCTGCCCTGCATCGGCGCCGTGATCGACAAGGCGCTGGCAAAGAAGCCGGAAGAGCGCTACCAGACCGGTCAGGAGTTTGCGTCCGCCATCAAGACATGTGTGGACTCCTGCCGGAAGGGCACCAAGGTCCTGACATCCGGGGCCACTGAATAAACATGCATCATCCGGGATTACTGACTTCTGACAAAATAAAAAGAACACCAGGAACAGGAGCACCCTGCGCGTGAAGCATCCGATCTATGCTGCCTGCACGGATACCGGACGGCACAGAACCCACAATGAAGACCATGTTGGTGTTGACGCCGGCATGGGGATTGCCGTTCTTGCTGATGGCATGGGCGGACACAATGCGGGAGAAGTCGCCAGTCATCTGGCCGTGGACATGACCCTCGCCATCCTGCGCCAGACCGGCAGTGTGGCGGCGCGCGAACGTCTGGAAACGGCCTTGCAGGCCGCCCATGCCAGCATCCAGGAAAAAGCTGCCACGTCCAGCCATCTTCAGGGAATGGGTACCACCATTGTGGCAACCCTGCTGGACAGGAAAACACTCACCTATGCCCATGTTGGCGATTCCCGCCTGTACCGCTGGTGCAAGGGACATCTTGATCCGCTGACCCGTGATCATTCGCTACTGCAGGAGTTCATTGATCAGGGACACTACACCCCTGACGAAGCCCGGGAAAAAGTGGCGCGCAACATTCTCACCCGTGCCCTGGGACTGGATGGGGTATTGCGGGTTGATGTGGCCACAACCGATGTACACGGCAAGGAACGCTACCTGCTGTGCTCCGACGGGCTCTATGAAATGCTGGATGCCGCCGACATCAGTGACTGGCTCGGGCGAGGCCTGAATGCCGAAGCAACCTGCAAGGCACTCGTGGAGATGGCCAATGCCCGCGGAGGACGCGATAATATCAGCGTCATACTGATCGACATTCCGTAACAGACGCCCTCGCCCTTCTTTGCGACACTCTGGCCTTGGCCAATCCCGTTTTCAGCTCATGGTGCCTCATGTCCACTCCAGCATTTTGCCTGTCCACCATCGCCGCTTCACTTTGCCTGGCATTGATGACCACCACTACCCATGCCGAAGGCATCGTGATTGAAGAGCGCGCCCTGAGCCAGCCGTCCCCGACAACCACCACCACGAACGCTGTCCCTGCGACTGCCGCAACCGTATCAACGCCAGTCACCACCTCTGGTCACACTGCTCCGGCGATCACCACAGACGCTGCTCCCGAGGCCGTGGTGACATCCCCTGCCGCGGTAGTCACCACGACCGACACAACGCCTGGTGCCACCGCAGAGCCCGAATCCGGGAACTACTGGCAGCTGTATTCCCAGCTGCAACAATTGCAGCAGGAAGTCGCGCTGCTGCGCGGGACCGTTGAAGAACAAACCCACCTGATCGAGAAGCTACAGGGCGACATGCGCAGCCGGTACACCGATCTGGATCAGCGCCTGCAGCAACAGCAGCAGGAGCAACTGAAACAGCCCGCCACCAGTGCCACGCCGCTCGCAACAGAAGCGGCAACGCCGTCGGCCAGCACGCTGGAAGATGAGAAAAAGGCTTATCTGGCAGCCTACGACACGTTCCGGACCGGTGGCCCGGACAAGGCCATTGTCCCCATGCAGGCCTTCGTGAAGAAATATCCGGATTCCAGCCTGACCCCTGGCGCCTATTACTGGCTAGGCGAGTTCTATCTGAATGCCCGCAAGCCCGATCCGGTCAATGCCCGCAAGCAGTTTGATACCGTGCTCACCAAATACCCGGACAATGCCAAGGCACCCGCTGCCCTGTACAAGATTGCCAGCATTCTCGATCTGCAGGGCAAGCCTGATGAAACCCGCCAGAAGATGCTGGAACTGGTGAAGCGGTACCCGAAAAGCCCGGAGGCCAGTCTGGCCGACACCTGGCTGAAGGCCCTGCAGGCAGCCCAGAAACCCGCTGCCACGACCAAACCGGCGACAAAGCCGGCCGCAAACAAGCGGTAGTCCGGCCCCGGTTGCGGTAGAATATGCCACCTTGTCTGCCCTGCCTGCCCGATTGTGACTGAACTCCGCATCACCGAAATTTTCCACTCCCTGCAAGGAGAGGCCCGGACCGTGGGACGCCCCACGGTATTCGTGCGCCTGACCGGCTGCCCCCTGCGCTGTACGTGGTGCGATACCACCTACTCGTTTTCCGGAGGCACGGTGATGACTCTGGAGGCGGTGCTGTCGACCGTGCGCGGTTTCGGCGCCCGCCACGTCTGTGTCACCGGAGGTGAGCCCCTCGCCCAGCCCGAGTGCCTGCCCCTGCTCACCGCCCTCTGTGACGAAGGTTATGCCGTCTCCCTGGAAACCGGCGGCGCCATGGATGTCAGCAAGGTGGATACACGGGTCAGCAAGGTCATGGACCTCAAGGCACCTGACTCCGGTGAGGCTCACCGCAACCGTTACGAAAACATCCCGTTGCTTACCCGGAATGATCAGGTCAAGTTCGTGATTGCCTCACGCAAGGACTATGACTGGGCCACCTTCAAGTGCGATGAATATGCCCTGGCACAGCGGGTAAGTGACGTACTGTTCTCCCCTGTTCACAATGCACTCAGTCCAACCGAGCTCGCCGAGTGGGTACTGGCAGACCGTCTGGACGTACGCATGCAGGTTCAGCTGCACAAATATCTGTGGAATAACGAACCGGGGCACTGAGCCCCGACTTTGAGCTGGAAACCAGAGACTTACCGATGAGCAGTAAACCCACAGCCGTTGTCCTTCTCTCCGGAGGACTCGACTCGGCTACCTGTCTGGCAATCGCCAGCAATGAAGGATTTGAACCCATTGCCCTGAGCTTTGATTACGGCCAGCGCCACAATGCCGAACTGGCTGCCGCCCAGCGTGTTTCCCAGGCATTCGGTGTGCGTGACCATCGGGTGGTGACACTGGATCTGGGCATGATCGGTGGCTCTGCCCTGACTGACTCCAGGATTGACGTACCGACCGAAGAAAGCACCGGCATCCCGGTCACCTACGTGCCAGCCCGTAATACCGTGTTCCTGTCATTTGCACTCGGTCTGGCCGAAGTGACCAATGCCGATGCCATTTTCATTGGCGTCAATGCCGTGGACTATTCCGGCTACCCCGATTGTCGCCCCGAGTTCATTGCCGCCTTTGAAACCATGGCCAATCTGGCCACCAAGGCCGGGGTTGAAGGCCATACCATGAAAATCCATACACCACTGATGCGTTTGAGCAAGGCCGACATCATTCGTGCCGGCATGGCGCTGGGCGTGGATTACGGCTTGACCGTTTCGTGCTATCAGGCTGACCTTGATGGCTTGGCCTGTGGTGTTTGCGACTCATGCCGCCTGCGGCGCAAGGGTTTTGAGGAAGCCGGCGTACCCGATCCGACACATTACCGCTGAACCCGGTTTTCCCCGCTTACGACGGCATAACAGCGGTGCTACACTCGCGCAAACACCTGTATGGCACGATGTTTTTTATCAGGATGACACATGGAACATTTTCTCGTTCTTTCAGCACTGGGTGCTGATCGCACTGGTATCGTTGACGAGCTCGCCCGTGCCTCCTCCGAGGCACGCTGCAATATTGCCGACTCCCGCATGATCGTGATGGGACAGGAATTTGCGCTGATCATGATGGTTGCCGGCACCTGGGATGCCATTGCCAAGCTGGAAGCCCAGTTACCCAATCTCGGCAAGCGTCTTGGCCTGGCCATCACCTTCAAACGCACCGAACCGCGCGCAGCCCAGGCTGAGGCCATGCCCTACAACGTGCATGTGATTGCCCTCGACAACCCTGGCATCGTGCATGAAATCGCCAATTTCTTTGCCATTCAGGGCATCAACATAGAAGCCATGGAAACCAGCACCTATGCAGCCCCGCATACTGGTTCTCCCATGTTCGCACTGAGCATGACAGTCAACATTCCGGCTCGCGTGCATGTTGCCAGCCTTCGCGAAAACTTCATGCTGTTCTGCGATGACCGCAATCTCGATGCCATCATCGAACCGTTCAAGAACTGATCCCGATACCACTACCCCTCAGGCAGCCTTGTACGTCAGGCGTACAGGCTGCCTGCATCAAGCGTTTTGCCCACCCGAACCATTCTGTCTGCCACAAGGAAATTGTCATGACTCTCGCGATTGGTGATGTTGTTCCGGATTTTCATCTGCCCGCCACCAACAACAAGGATGTAAAGCTCTCCGCCCTCAACGGCTGGCATGTGATCCTTTACTTCTACCCGAAGGACGCCACACCGGGATGCACGCTTGAAGGCCAGCAGTTCCGCGACATGATCACTGACTTTCAGGCCGAAAAATGCCTGATTCTGGGCGTCTCCCGTGACAGCCTGAAATCACACGAAAGCTTCAAGGAAAAGGAATGCTTTCCCTTCGAGCTGATCAGCGATGAGAAGGAGGAGCTTTGCCGCCAGTTTGATGTCATCCGGATGAAGAACATGTATGGCAAACAGGTGGAAGGCATCGAACGCAGCACCTTCCTGATCGACAAGAATGGCGTCCTGCGTAATGAGTGGCGCAAAGTAAAGGTAGAAGGCCACGCTGAAGCGGTGCTGTTTGCTGTCAAGCAACTGAACAAGTAACCGTTTGACAGTGGCTGGTTGCTACCAGCCCTGCTGCTGTACCACAAAAAGGCCGCCTCTCGCGGCCTTTTTGTCAGATCAAGCGCTTGTGGCGTTCGTTGCTATCCGGCTTTACGGATGCGAAAGAAAAACTCCTTTTCACCTTCTTGCAGCTCCAGCAGCTCATGCCCCGCCTGCCGCAGGAACGCCTGAAAATCACGCACCGATCCGGCATCGGTCGTCTGCACCTCGATGATCTCTCCTCCCCCCATGCCATGCAGGGACTGTTTGAGCTTCAGCAAGGGCATCGGGCAACGCAGGCCGCGTGCATCAAGTGTTCTGACTACGTCATTCATTTGTAAAAACCGGCAGGGAACGGATGCAGACCAGGATGGCATCCGACAGAATAGCCGGATGATACCGGGATCGGAACACCTGATGAAACACCTGCTTGCTGCACTGACCGCCGGGCTTGTGCTGCTGGGCACGATCCTGCCGGCACATGCAGAAAGTGAGCTGCCCGATCTCGGGGACACTGCCTCTGCCATTGTCAGCCCGGACCAGGAATACCGTCTGGGACGCGCCTGGATACGCAAGCTGCGTGGTTCAACACACACCCTGAATGACCCCGTACTGCAGGACTACCTGGAGCGCCAGAGCTACCGACTGGCGTTCAACAGCCCGCTGGAACACCCCGACCTCACGCTGATCATCATCAACAACAAACAGATCAATGCGTTTGCCGTGCCCGGTGGCGTCATCGGCGTCAACGCCGGCTTGTTGCTGCATGCAGAAACCGAATCCGAATTCTCTTCGGTCATCGCCCACGAACTCGGGCATCTGAGCCAGCGCCACTTTGCCCGCATGCTGGACGACAACCAGCGCAACCAGTGGTTATATCTGGGCGCCCTGCTGGCCAGCGTGGCCGTGGCCGCCAGTGGCGAAGCCCAGGGCGCGTATGCATTGGGGGCCAGCGCCCAGGCCGCGGCCATACAGAACCGCCTGAGTTACAGCCGCCTGAATGAGCAGGAAGCTGATCGCATTGGCATGCAAACGCTTGCCAATGCAGGGCTGGACCCGCATGCCATGCCGCTTTTCTTCCAGCGCATGGAAAGGCAATCCCGCCAGGTCGGTGCCATTCCGGAGTTCGTGCTGACCCACCCGCTTACCCAGTCCCGCATCTCGGACACCTTCAACCGCGCCAACCAGTTTCCCAAAAAACTCGCGGTCGACAGTCTGGATTACCAGCTCGCCCGGATCCGCATTCTGGTGCAATTCATGGATGACAGTGGCCGTGGCTCCGCTCATTTCCGGCAGCAACTCAAGGACGAGGGCGTCATGAGTGACCGCATCCGGATCAATCGTCTTGGCCTGACGCTTTCACTGCTGCGTGAACGCCAGTATGCGCAAGCGCGCGAAACCCTGCAGCCCTTGCTGGCGGATGACCCGCAACGTACCGACTATATTGTGGCAGCCGCAGAAATTGCACTGGCGGAACGCAACCTGGCCGAGGCCATCCGTATTCTTGACAAGGCCCTGACACTGAATCCGGAGAGTTATCCCCTGCTCATGTATGACGCCCGGGCACGGATTGCCAATGGCGATGCCGCGAGTGTCATCGAGCGGCTGGAGGCATCTGCCCGGGAACGCAGTGATGATGCACAACTGTGGCGACTGCTGGCAGATGCCTACAGTGGCACCCGGAACGTGATGGGCATTTACCGGGCCAGAGCAGAGATATTCTTTCTGAGCGGGAATGAAGAGAAAGCCCTTGAACAGCTCAAGCTCGCCACCGACGAGGCCAGGAACAATTATCCACTGACCGCCAAAATCCAGAAAAGGATGCGTGAGATCGAGCAAAGCAAAAACGACATGAAACTTTGAGTTCAGCGCCTCCTGCTCATAAAAAAACGCCGGCATTCCGGCGTTTTTTTATGAGCCAGTCCACCGTGTCGCTCAGGCGTTACCTTTGCTGGCCAGCCTCATCTTTTGCGTAAAATCCAGCATGCGCTGCAAGGGAATGATGGCTTTCTTGCCCAGCTCCGGGTCCACATGAATTTCCTGGTCACCGGTTTCCAGCACATGGGCCAGATTATCGA
>CAYGBB010000031.1:0-12789 GCA_964347985.1 uncultured Moraxellaceae bacterium | reverse complement strand
GAGTGGCTCCCTTTGTGCAGGGCAGTCAGGTGATGGTGACCTACGCTTGTACTAATGCGGGAAATCCTGAGCGGCCTGAGGCCCTGCGTATTCCTGAAATAACTGTGCAAGTGACGGATCTGGAATACATGTTTGCCGTGCCAGGCATTATCGGATTGGGTACATCACTGGATTTGCCCGATGTGACTGTAAGCCGTACCGGTGAAGACCTTTTTACCTCCGCAGGCAGTTGAAAGCGCTCATTGTGTAAGGACGTATCATGCAAACGAAATTGAAAATCCTGGCGATTACCCGCTCTGAAAAGACAAGCAAAGATGTTTCGGCTTTTCTGGGGGGAGTAGATGGACTGATCACTACAGTGGAAGTTCATCCTGACAGTGTTGTATTGCCGGACGCGGCCTCACTGCCGGATGTGCTTCTGTATGAGGTAATTGATCCGGCTCCCGCTGAGTTGATCCTGCTTGAGGCATTCATTGCCGATTACAAGGACAAGCTTACTGTGCTTGCGATTGGGGGTTCAGGAGATACGGAGTTATTGCGTCGGCTGATGCGTGCTGGCGTTCGGGATGTCATGCCAAGTCCGCTGGTTCGTCAGGAACTGGTGACCACCTGTACGGATCTTCTTGCAGACAAGCGCAGTCGTCTCACGGATCAGGATGGTCCTATTCATGCCGTTTGTGTATTCATGGATGCAAAGGGCGGGAGTGGAGCCTCAACCATTGCCGTTAATGTCGCAGCTACATTGGCTCATGATCGAAAAGTAAAAACCTGCCTGCTCGATTTTGATCTTGGGTTCGGGTCATGTGCCCATATGCTGGATATCAAGCCCGTAAATTTTGTAACGGATGCGGTTCAGCAAACGGATCGCCTCGATACGGTTTTTTTGAAGGCGCTAATGTCGGAGCATAGCTCGGGTCTGCATGTGCTGGCCTCTCCTGCCAGTCCGGCATCAGGTGCAGACAAGCTAAGCCCGGATGTAGTCAGGAAAATAATAGGACTTGCTGCAGAAATTTATGATGTTGTCATTGTTGATCTTCCGCGTGACACCTCTGATTGGGTGATGGAGGCGTTGCGAGTTTCAACAAAAACATTTGTAGTGTTACAGAATACCTTGGCCATTATTCGCGATGTAAAACTGTTGCTTGACTATATGCCGCATGCAGGAATTGATTTGCGTAAAGTTGAGCTTATCAATAATCGGGCGATGGCAAAGTCACAAAGCGTAACGATTGATCAGCTAAAGCAGACTCTCGGAAGAGAACGCGTGCATAGAATCCGGAATGATTACCATGCTGCCCTTACGGCGGCGGATCAGGGAATGCCTATTTACAAGGTGGCGAGTGGTTCGGAGATGGCAGAAGATATTCGGCATCTTGCCAATGATATCTGGAAAACCCATGAACCTGTTACAGCCGGTCGTGAAAATTTCCTGGCGCGCCTTTTCAATAACCGGAAAGCTGCGCCAGCCGCTGACTAAGGGAGAATATACATGTCACAGCCCTCTACAGCACCGATCGACCTGCAGGCCCTGAAAGGGCGTATTCACCGGCAGGTCATGGAGCAGATGAATCTGCGTATTCTTGACCAGTTGCCGGTTGAGCAAGTGCGCCAGCAAATTGGCACGTTGGTTCGCGATATCCTTGCGCGTGAGGATCTTCCGCTTAATCAGCAGGAGCGTGACACCATCACGTTGGAGGTTCAGGACGAGATTCTGGGATATGGACCGATTGAGCCATTGCTTCGCGATCCCACCGTGTCTGATATTCTGGTGAATACCTGCAAGCGAGTTTATGTCGAACGCAAAGGAAAGCTGGAAAAAACATCAGTCATTTTCCAGAGTAACGATCATCTTCAGCGCATTATAGAGAAGATTGCTACGTCGGTTGGTCGTCGTATCGACGAGTCATCCCCGATGGTGGATGCGCGCTTGCCGGATGGGTCTCGCGTGAATGCGATCATCCCGCCGCTCTCGATTGATGGTCCGGTATTGTCTATCCGTAAATTCAGTGTTGATCCGCTAACCATGCGAGATTTGCTGAATTTCAAATCGATTGCGCCGCCCATGGCAGAGTTTCTGGCGGCGGCAGTTCGTGCGCGCATGAATATCCTTATTTCTGGTGGTACCGGCTCTGGTAAAACCACACTTCTTAATGTTATTTCCAGCAGCATTCCGGATAACGAACGCATCATTACCATTGAAGACAGTGCGGAGTTGCAGTTGCAGCAGCCACATGTGGTTCGCCTGGAAACGCGACCCCAGAATATCGAAGGTAAGGGTGAGGTCAAGCAGCGTGATCTGGTGAGGAATGCTTTGCGTATGCGTCCTGACCGGATCATCGTGGGTGAAGTGCGTGGCGCTGAGGCGCTGGATATGTTGCAGGCAATGAATACTGGTCATGATGGTTCACTGACCACCATTCATGCCAATACTTCTCGTGATGCCCTGACCCGACTGGAGCACATGGTAGGAATGACCGGACTGACACTGGGCTCCAATGTTATCCGGCAGCAGGTTGCGGCGGCGATTCACCTGATTATCCAGTCAGAACGCATGTCGGATGGGCGTCGTGTGATTGCCAGTATTCAGGAGATCACCGGCATGGAAGAAACGGTGGTTAACATGCAGGAAATCTTCAGCTTTGTCCGCAAGGGTGTTGATGAGCGGGGTAAGGTAATTGGAGAGTTTCGTGCATCCGGTATTCGGCCACGCATGCTTAAGCGCTTCCAGGAGCGCGGCATCCTGATCGATGAGACCAGTTTTGATCCTGAGCGGGTCTATCAGTGACGAGGCCCTGTCGATGAATACATGGACGATTTACCTTATCTCGTTTGTTGCCTTCGTGACGGCTCTTGCTCTGGTTCAGGGCTTGTTCATGCTCTGGCAGAGCTTGAATGTCGAGAGAACGGTGCGCGTCAATCGCCGCTTGCGATCTCTGTCTGCTGGCGGAGTCAATCGTGAGCAGGCACTTGACCTGCTACGCCAGCGTTCGTTCAGTGATATGCCATGGCTTAATCGCCTCTTGCTCCGTATTCCGCGCATGCATGTTGTGGATCGTATGCTGGAGCAGGCTGGCATGGACATGACTGTGTCGAGGTATATGCTGATCCAGTTCATGCTCAGCATGATTCTTGTAGTAATTCTCCTGCTTTTCACGCCAGGCAATCCGTTTGTAGTCGTTCCTGTGGCATTGATCGCAGGTTTTTTCATTCCCTATCTCTTTGTGATGCGCAAGCGCCGACAGCGGCTTGATCTCCTGAGTAGTCAGCTGCCGGATGCCATGGATTTTCTGGCGAGATCCATGCGTGCGGGGAACCCTTTTTCAGCCTCTTTGCGTAATGCGGGTGAGCAATTGCATGAGCCCATTGCCAGTGAGTTTCGTACAACATTCGAGGAAATGAATTTCGGACTTGATGTTGAACGCGCGATGATGAATCTGGGTGAGCGTGTGGGTAATGAAGAGCTTCAGTATTTCATTACTGCGGTACTTATCCAGCGCACTACTGGCGGCAATCTGGCTGAGGTACTGAATCGCATCGCCGCAGTAATGCGTTCCCGTGAAACCACACGACGCGAGGTTCGTATTCTGGCGGCAGAAATGAAGTATTCAGCGAATGTTCTGATTGGCCTTCCATTTTTTGTGGCAGCAGCAATGACAATAATGAATCCCACGTACTTGGGTGTCCTGTTCGAAAGCGAGCTCGGACTGGTCATAATTGGCGTGCAGTTATTTCTGATGGCCGTCGGGTATGCGGTGGTTCAAAAGATGGTGGATATACGGATATGAGGATAGCAGCATGAGCAGTAATGTCGGGCTGATTCTTCTGCTAGTGTTTGTGACCACCGTTTTTATTATTTTCGGTGCCTCACACTGGTTGTTTGGAACCTTTTCACCGGTGCGAAGGCGTTTGCGCGAAATTGCAGATCCCAAGGCTGATCTCGGGCACAGGGAGTCCCGTGAGGGCGCTTTCACTGTGCGTATCATTGAGCCGGTGGCAAGGATCATGTTGCCTGCGGATGACTGGCAAAAATCCAGGATCAAGAGCCGGCTTGTGCAGGCCGGATTTCGTCAGCCCAAAGCCATGTCGTGGTTTCTTGCCATCAAACTGATTGCGGCCTTTGTGTTGCCATTGCTGATTGTAATGCCACTGCTGGTGCTGGGTTATCTGGGAGACAAGCCGGTTATTGGCGTGGTGGTGCTTTGTATCGCAGGGTTGGCGGGCTTTCTGGGGCCGGATATTTTTCTGCATAGCCGTATCGAAACACGTCAGAATACGATCGCATCCTCGTTCCCGGATGCGCTGGACATGCTGGTCGTATGTGTCGAGGCAGGTCTTGGCCTGGATGCTGCGATCAGTCGTGTCAGCAGCGAGCTTGGCCATGCGCATCCGATGATCGCTGAAGAGTTGCAACTGGTGTCGCTGGAGCTGCGCGCAGGCAAGGCGCGTGATGCGGCCTTGCGGGGGTTGTCAGATCGAACCTCGGTCGAGGAAATCAGCGCATTAACCAGTATCCTGATCCAGTCAGAGCAGTTTGGTACCAGTATTGCCAGTGCGTTGCGTGAGCATGCTGATGGTATGCGTCTTGTGCGTATCCAGACGGCACGTGAAAAGGCAGCCAAGCTCCCTGTAAAACTCATTTTTCCGATTATGCTGTTTATTTTCCCTGCGCTGTTTCTGGTGGTGCTGGGCCCGGCAGCTATCCGTATTTATACAGGCTTCATTCATGCAGGGTAAATTCGTGTCATACCCACCCGGTTCTGTTCGTATTGTCACGGCAGTACTGTTGACCATTCTGGTTTCTGCCTGTGCTTCACGGTCTCCAGTGAAAGACAGCACAAAGCCCATGACATCCCCTGCGCAGGTTCGGGCGGAGGCGGAGCAGGCTGTCCGGTACGGAGATCATGCACGTGCACTTTCAATCTGGCAGCAGCTTCTGGAAACCAGTCCTGATGATGTTGTTGCCTTGCGTGGCATCGGTGAGGTTTATCTGTCTGTGCGCGAGAATGCAGCAGCCGTTGCTGCCTTTGACCGGGTGTTGGTCACGCTGCCCGATGATCCTGATTCGCGAGAAGGGCGTGGTCTGGCATTGCTTGCGCTGGGGCGACGTGATGAGGCGCTCCGGCAATTACAGCCATTGGATGCTGCGACACCGCCACGTTGGCGTTCCCTGAACGCGCTGGGCTTGCTGGCGGACCTGAACAACCAGCGTGCGCAAGCACTTGGTTACTACACGCGTGCGTTGGCATTGCAGCCTGATAGCACAATGATCGTGAATAACATGGGTTATTCGCGGCTGATGGCGGGTGACTATGCGATGGCAGAGCAACATTTCCAGGCTGGATTGGCGTCGGCGCCAGATGATCGCCATCTGCGCGGTAATCTGGTGATGGCGATTGCCTGGCAAGGAGATTACTCGCGGGCGCTGGCAGAGGCCGAAACGCAGCAATCGCGCGAAGAGGCCTTGAATAACATTGGCTATATTGCATTGCTGCGCAAGGATTACCCGGCAGCAATACATTACTTCGAGGCTGCCATTGCGGCCAGCCCGCGCTGGTATCCACGTGCATCAGCGAATCTTGAGCGGGCCAGGCAAGAGGCCTCAGCAGTAATGGCGGCCTCCAAAAACTGATGCCTCAGGAGCGACTGAGGCGCCACAGTACCGTGGTACCTGCCACCACTCCGCCGATGATGGCCATGCCGCCGCTCAGTCCTATCAACGCACCCGTCCCGATACCCGTCAGCGCGATAAAGTCGCGTCGACGAGCGCTCTGCATTTCCTGACGCAAGCTCGCAAATTCCCGTAACTGTCTTTCCTGCCACTGTCCGCTCTGGCGCATTTGTGTCAGTGCATCAAGGACCAGATCCGGCATGTCGGGCATGCCAGTGATCAGGGCTGGGGCCTGCTCGCTCAGGCGTTTGATTAACGCGGCCGGGCCAATCTGTTCATTCAGCCATGAGGTCAGGACAGGGCGCCCGAGGGTCCAGATGTCGAGCGCGGGATACAGACTGCGACCAAGGCCCTCCACATGCACCAGGGTCTTGATCAGTAATACCAGCTGGACCGGGATTTCCAGATGATGTTCCCGCGCCATGTCGAGGACGGCCAGAAGCGTGGGGCCAAACTGGATCTGGTCAATCGGTTTTTCCAGGACAGGGGCAATGATGCGTTGTACTTCACTGCCGAGCTGGTTCAGGTTGGCGCCGGGAGGCAGCCAGCCAGCCCTGTGTGCGACCCGAATGATTTCACTGTAGTCGCGGGACACAAGCGCGAGCGCCAGACGGGCCACAGTGAGCTGATCTTCACGTGCCAGCTGCCCGACAATGGCGATGTCCAGTGCGATGTAGCGCGGGTTGGCAGGGTTGATGGTTTCCACAAAGACATTGCCGGGGTGCATGTCGGCGTGGAAGAAATTGTGGCGCAGCAATTGTGTGAAGAAAATGGAAAACCCTTTTTCTGCAAGCTGCTGCCGGCTAATGCCGAGAGAGGCAAAGCTGGCGAGATCATCAACGGGTACACCATAAATTCGCTCGGCCACCATGATGCGTGACGTACACCAGGCATCATGGATTTCCGGCACATAAAGCATGTCGGAATTCAGGAAGTTCTTGCGCATCTGTCGTGTATTGGCGGCTTCGCGCAGCAGGTCGGTTTCATCCAGCAGGGTCTGCTCGTAGTCACGGGCAATGCGGTGCGGATGAAACTGGGACAGTGCAGGGAAGCGGGTTTCCAGCCAGGCAGTCATGTCGCGCACCAGTGCCATGTCCTGGCGAATCTGTGCCTCGACACCGGGGCGCAGGATTTTCACGACAACTTCACGCCCGTCCGGCAGGGCGGCGGTATGCACCTGGGCAATCGACGCCGCGGCCAGTGGTTGCTCATCAAAGCGGGAAAATTTTTCGTGCAGGGGTGCCTTGAGTTCGGTTTCGACAATGGTCATCGCAGTACGCGACGAAAACGGTGGCACCTGATCCTGCAGTTTTTCCAGTTCATCCAGAATGGCGGCGGGCAACAAGTCGCGGCGCGTGGCGAGCAGTTGACCGAGCTTGATGAAGAGTGGTCCGAGCTCCTCGAATGCCTCTCGCAGCCGGGCCGGGTGGCGTGCTCTTGCTCCGGCTACCCACCAGGCGGGGTGCAGGCGCAGCAGCATCAGAAGCACCAGGCCGCGCATGCCCGGGGGTGGGGGTAACAGTGTGTCCAGACGGTAGCGGGCAATGATTGTCCAGATGGCCAGCAGACGGGGCAGGTGGGTCAGCATCATGTTGGCTCGGGGGTGTCGAGTTTGGTCACGCGTTTTTGCAGGCGGGCCAGGCGGGATTCCATGCGCTCTACGTCGGCACGGAGATCCTGATTGTCGTTAAGGTATTCATCAACCTCCCAGCGGACCGGCACGATTTCTTTTTCCTCGCGCAGGTAGTCGCCGGTATTACGCAAAAACACATCCGCCGTGCGTTTGGCAAAGCTGAACAGGCTGCGCAGACCCTGCGACACGGGGTGAGAGAGGGTGTCGCCAAAAATACGGCTGATGCCGGCCTCCCAGTCGATGTCCAGGTCGCGGGCCAGTGCGTGGAGTTCTTGCACAAGCATCACATCGCCGTGAACTTTTACGGGGCCGCCTATGAAATGGGCATTGTCACTCAGTGCCATTTTCAGCAGCTCGAAACTGGGGGCCTCAATGGTGGCATGCGGATGACGATCACCTTCACTGCGAAGATGAACGCCGTCACTCTCCAGCCAGACAAACAGGCCAAGCGCCGGTGTGCGGGTCTCTACATACAAGCGTTTGCCGGCATAGGCCTGCAGTCGCTGCGACGTGGCCGGGTCTAGCGCGACGGCTTGACGAATCAGGCCCTCAAGGGCCTTCAGGGCGAGAACCTGAGGAAGAGAGGTCACAGTTTGAATCCACGATGCAGGGCGACAATGCCGCCGGTGAGGTTGTGGTAATCCGTGCGTTCGAATCCGGCTGTTTCCATCATGCCCTTGAGGGTTTCCTGATCCGGATGCATGCGGATGGACTCGGCCAGATAGCGGTAACTGTCAGCATCCTGGGTGATGATCTTGCCCAGTGCAGGCAGCACACTGAAGGAGTAGGCATCATAGGCTTTGGATAGCGGCTCCAGCACCGGTTTGGAAAACTCCAGCACCAGCAGACGCCCACCCGGTTTCAGCACGCGGTACATGGAGGCCAGGGCCTTGTCCTTGTCGGTGACATTGCGCAGGCCGAAGGAAATCGTGAGCAGGTCGAATGTGTTGTCGGCAAACGGCAGGCATTCGGCATTGGCCTGTACAAATTCAAGATTCTGCATAAGGCCGGTATCAATCAGCCGATCACGACCGACGCCAAGCATCGACGCATTGATGTCGGAAAGAATCACCTTGCCCGTGGGCCCGACGCGCTTGCTGAACGCCTTGGCCAGGTCGCCCGTGCCGCCAGCGATGTCCAGTACCTGCTGACCGGGGCGGACACCGGCCATTTCAATGGTGTAGCGCTTCCACAGGCGATGGATGCCGAACGACATCAGGTCATTCATGACGTCGTAGCGGGCGGCCACGGAATGGAAAACCTCGGCGACTTTCTTTGCCTTTTCGGTCGCGGCAACAGTCTGATAGCCGAAGTGTGTCGTGCCCTCAGGCATTACGGGGGGAGTGGGTTTCTGGTCAGACATGATGGCGTCGTCAACAACGGAGCCGGCATTGTCGACCGGCCCCGCCGATGGTGCAAGCCGGAATGGCTCGTGGTTTGCGCCAGATCAGGGATTGAAGGGGTCGATCTTGCCGGAACAGAGCGCATCAACGATGGCGCGCTCCTTGCCAATGAACTGGTTGAGGAAGTCCTGTGCCGAGCCCATGGGCCGCATGACGTCAAAGCCGCGACCCAGGAAGTCGTAAAGGCCGCCCAGGCCGGCCATTTTGGCGGGGCGATGGGCAATCTTGAAGGTGGCATAGATGACGCGGGAACGGACATAGCGATCCAGGCCGCCGCCCAGCTCGTCCAGCAGGTCGAGCTGGCGATGACGCGCTTCCTGGAAGTCACAGGCGCGATAGGCATCTATGATGCCTGTTTCAGTGATCTCGGTAGCTCCCATGGTGTCAAAGAGCATCGTGGTCAGGGCTTCGTCCAGCTCGCCTGTCAGGGCGTTCAGTTCAAGGGCCACGGCCGAGGTACGCATGACCGAGTCCGGCAACAGGCGGGTGGCAATGGGAAGGGCGCGTTCCACTTCACGGGCCAGTTCGGTCAGGTCGAGGCCACCATAGAGATCGCTGAGGAAGAACTGGGTGACGGCACGGTAACGGTCGTCTGCCAGCAAGTCGGCATGGGTACGGGTCAGGCGTCCCGCCAGCCACTTCTGGATGGCGATGAACTTTTCCTGGAAAGCCGGATCCTGATGGCCTCGCCAGGCCCGGTAACGCCCGAGTTCATACCGCATCTGGTCGGCCAGGGTCTTGATGTCTTCACGGCGCAGGGGCAGGCCCTCCGGGGTATACACAAGATCGGGTATCTGGGGGCCAGTACTGGTGGCGTTCATCCGGGGCTCCAGGGTCTTTCACATTAACGGGTTGGTTCACAGGAATAACGGTTCCTGATGAGGCCGACATCGACGTTGTCGCTACAAGTCTGCCGAAGGCAGTCTGCAGTCGTATGGGCGGGCGGATTGTACTGTGCTGCCAGCAGGATGGGCAGCAGGGGTGAGTGAGCAATTGTGACCGTCTGGCGGATGGTGGCTCAGGGCGTGTAGCCCTGAACCCCCGAGGGGGATGCCGCTTCAGCTGCCGCCTTCAGATAGGCCGCCCAGAGGGACTCGCGGTTCAGGCAAAGCTGTCGCAGGGTGTCCCAGCTGTATAACCCCGTGTTGTGACCATCCGAAAAGACGAGGCGTACGGCATAATTGCCGATGGGTTCAATGCCGGTAATGGTCACCTCCTGTTTATGCAGTGGCAGTATGCCACCGCGTCCGTCATGCCCTTGCACTTCGGCAGAAGGAGAGTGGACGCGCAGGAATTCTGCGCCAAGCGTGAAAGTGCCATCGTCCCAGGTCAGGACGAGTTCACGCTCGGTTTTACGGTAGCGCAATTCACTGGGTTGCATGGTGAACTCGAAAAAGATGGCACCAGCGGAGAGTGCTCCGGTGCCATCCCGGTTGTTTAGAGAATGAACCGGCTCAGGTCTTCATCCTGTACCAGTCCACCAAGATGTTTTTCGACATCGTCAGCGGTAATAGACAGCACTTTTTCATGATGCTCGGCCGCCAGATCACCCGCATTGAAGGAAATCTCTTCCAGCAGTTTTTCCAGCACCGTATGCAGGCGGCGGGCACCGATATTTTCAGTGCGCTCGTTGACCTGCCAGGCAATTTCCGCCAGTCGCTTGATGCACTCCGGCGTGAACGCGATGTGGAGGCCTTCTGCAGCGAGCAGTGCTTCATATTGTTCTGTCAGTGAAAAATGCGGCTCGGTCAGGATGCGCTCGAAGTCGGAAGGGGAGAGCGCTTCCAGTTCGACACGAATCGGCAGCCGGCCTTGCAGTTCAGGGATCAGGTCCGAGGGGCGGGACAGGTGAAACGCGCCCGAGGCAATGAACAGGATGTGATCAGTCTTCACCATGCCGTACTTGGTGTTGACGGTGCAGCCTTCGATCAGCGGCAGCAGGTCGCGCTGCACGCCTTCGCGGGAAACGTCGGCACCGCCATGACTGTCGCCGCGACGGCAAACCTTGTCGATTTCATCGAGAAAAACAATACCGTTTTGCTCCACGGCATGCAGTGCCTTTGCCTTGACCTCTTCTTCGTTGAGCAGCTTGCCGGCTTCATCCTCCTGCAGTCGCTTCAGTGCCTCTTTTACCTTGATGCGCTGGGTCTGGTGCTTGGCCTGGCCGAGATTGGCAAACAGGCTCTGCAACTGATTGCTCATGTCTTCCATGCCGGGTGGGGCCATGATGTTAACCCCGACCGACGCCTGCGGCAGATCAATCTCGATTTCGCGATCATCCAGTTCGCCTTCGCGCAGTTTCTTGCGGAAAACCTGACGGGTATTGCTGTCCGTCTTGCTGCTCTCGGGGCTGTCGCCGACACGTGCAGGTGGCAGCAGGGCATCAAGGATGCGTTCCTCAGCGGCTTCGAAGGCGCGATGCCCGACCTTCTGCATCTCCTGCTCGCGTGTCATTTTCAGCGCCATGTCGGCCAGGTCGCGAATTATCGTCTCGACATCACGCCCGACATAACCAACTTCGGTAAACTTGGTGGCTTCGACCTTGATGAAAGGGGCATTGGCGAGCTTGGCCAGCCGTCGGGCAATTTCGGTCTTGCCGACGCCGGTCGGGCCGATCATCAGGATGTTTTTGGGGGAAACTTCATTGCGTTGTGCTTCCGGCAGCTGCATGCGGCGCCAGCGATTACGCAGGGCCAGTGCCACAGAGCGTTTGGCTGCATTCTGGCCAACAATGTGGCGATCGAGTTCATGAACGATTTCGCGCGGTGTCATCTGGCTCATGCCGTTTCTCCGTTTTTTGCCGGCTCGGCCTCGAGCGTTTCAATCATGAAGTTGTGGTTGGTGAACACGCAGATGTCGCCAGCAATGGTCAGCGATTTTTCCACAATGGTGCGGGCATCCAGATCGGTGTTTTCCACCAGTGCACGTGCCGCGGCCATGGCATAGTTGCCGCCTGAGCCAATGGCGAGCACGCCCTCTTCTGGCTCTAGCACATCACCATTGCCGGTAATGATGAGTGAGGTGGTCTTGTCAGCGACCACCAGCATGGCTTCCAGGCGGCGCAGGGTACGGTCGGTACGCCAGTCCTTGGCCAGTTCGACTGCCGAGCGCAACAGGTGCCCGGAGTGTTTTTGCAGCTTGGCCTCGAAATAATCGAAGAGGGTGAAGGCGTCGGCGGTGCCACCGGCAAACCCGGCGATCACCTGATTGTTGTAGAGCCGGCGAACCTTGCGGGCCTTGCCCTTCATGACGGTATTGCCGAGAGAAACCTGGCCGTCGCCGCCGAGGGCGACGAGATTGCCACGGCGGACGGATACGATGGTGGTCACGGTGACCTCTGTGTGGACGATGGATCGTTCACACAAGATGGTGGCGCCAATGGAGAATTCAAGCGCGTCAGATCTTGCCTGGTGCCTACTTCTGCTTGAGCACCAGGGTATCCACACCATTCGCACGCAGGCTGCCACGGGCGGCCTGTACGGCCTCCTTGCCCTTGAAGGGGCCGACAACGACACGGAACCAGTCATCACCGGGCTTGACGGTCACCTTGAGGGTTTTCACGGGCAGGCCGAGCAGCAGTACTTCGGCCCGGCGCCGATCGGCTTCTTTTTCGCTGCGGAATGATCCTGCCTGCAATACGTAGGGTGTGCGGTCGCCGTGCTCTGCCGGTTTGACCTGTGTAGCGGCCTGGCTGGCTGCTTCCGAGGTTTTCTTGCTGGGCAGGATTTCCTGGTTGGGCAGCAGGGTATAAAAATCAAAGCGCGGTTCTTCGCCCGGGCCATCGGCTGGGTTCGGCCCTGTGTTGGCAGCAAGCTCGGTTTCTGTCGCAATGACCGCTGCGGCTTTTCCGCTGGTTGATGTCGAGACGGGTTCTGCCCGGCGGTCCCAGAGGTACATCAGGAAGGCCACAAACAGGCCGATTGTCAGGCCTGCGATCAGCAACAACCAGGCCGGCGCGCCGCGTGACGACTTTGAGGGAGTCGGCTTTCGGCTGGCCCCCTGCGGTTTTTTGCGTGCTGGTTTGGCTGGTGCTTTTGCGCGGGCCATGACCTTACATTCTCTCCGGAGCAGATACACCGAGCAGG
>CAYGBB010000030.1:0-12822 GCA_964347985.1 uncultured Moraxellaceae bacterium | reverse complement strand
GCCCTATCGTGATCGCCGAGGGAGCCAAGATCGGCTCCAATGCCGTGGTGACCAAGCCGGTGCCGGCGGGGGCTACGGCGGTCGGCAACCCGGCCCGCATCATTCATCCCCAGGAGGATCACGCCGAAAAGGCACGGCGCGACTTTGCCGAGCGCATCGGCTTTCAGGCCTATGGCGCCGGCCCGGACCTGCCCGACCCGGTCGTCACGGCCATTCGCCAACTGCTGGATCATCTGCAGGCGTCTGACAAGCGCATGGACAGCATGTGTGAGGCCTTGCGCCGACTGGGTTCGGACTTCTGCGACCAGCGTCCGGAGGCCCTGCGCGCCGAGGATCTGGAGGCCCTGCAGGAGGATGACGGCCCGGCGGAAAAATAGCCGTTCCGGCTGGTTTCAGGCAGGCCAAGTCCCTACAATATCCGACGTTTTTAGTGGGCTAAATAGTTGACTAAAACAGTCGGAATTGCCAAACTGAAGTCATTATCCTGAACCCGGAACGGGGACGAGTGTCATGCGCCTGACAACAAAGGGACGTTACGCCGTGACTGCCATGCTGGATCTGGCCCTGAATGCACAGCAGGGGCCGGTCAGTCTGGCAGATATTTCCGAGCGCCAGTCGATCTCGGTATCGTATCTGGAGCAGCTGTTTGCCAAGTTACGCAAGGGCGGCCTGGTCGCCAGCATGCGTGGCCCTGGCGGCGGCTACCAGCTTTCGCGCAGCGGTCACGAGATTTTCGTGGCGGAAATCATTGATGCGGTTGATGAACGCATGGATGTTACCCGCTGTGGCGGGCATGGGGATTGCCAGCAGGGCGTTACCTGTCTGACCCATGAACTGTGGAGCGATCTCAGCGACCAGCTGCATGCTTTCCTCGAGTCCATCAACCTGCAGGAGCTGGTGGATCGCCGCGAAGTGCGGGTGGTGGCATTGCGCCAAAGCCAGATGCAGCGGACCCGTCAGGAAAACGCCGGCATCATCACCACAACGAATTGAATGCGCCCGGGTCAATCCCGGCCCAGAGTCAGGTGAAGTAAATGAAACGTCCGATTTATCTCGATTATTCCGCCACTACTCCGGCTGATCCGCGCGTGGCCGAGAAAATGATTGAGTGCCTGACGCCTGAAGGAAACTTCGGTAATCCGGCCTCACGCTCGCATGTTTACGGGTGGCAGGCAGAAGAGGCGGTGGAAGCGGCTCGCCGTCAGGTGGCCGATCTGGTCAATGCCGATCCGCGCGAGATTGTCTGGACATCTGGCGCCACGGAATCCGATAACCTGGCCATCAAGGGTGCCGCCCATTTCTATCAGGGCAAGGGCAAGCATATTGTCACCTCGAAGATCGAGCACAAGGCGGTACTGGATACGTGCCGGCAGCTTGAGCGCGAAGGTTTTGAAGTGACGTATCTCGACCCGGAACAAGGCTCCGGCCTGATCCGTCCGGAAGCAGTGGCCGCGGCTCTGCGTGATGACACGATCCTGGTCTCGCTCATGCACGTGAATAACGAGATCGGCACCATCACCGATATCGCTGTCATTGGCGAGATTACCCGCGCCCGCGGCATCCTGTTTCATGTTGATGCCGCCCAGAGCACCGGCAAGGTGGAGATCGACCTGGAGAATACCAAGGTCGACCTGATGAGCTTCTCCGCGCACAAGACCTATGGCCCCAAGGGCATCGGTGCGTTGTATGTGCGTCGCAAGCCGCGTGTTCGTCTTGAGGCACAGATGCATGGTGGCGGGCATGAGCGCGGGTTTCGCTCTGGCACCCTGGCCACGCACCAGATCGTTGGCATGGGTGAAGCCTTCCGTATCGCGAAGGAAGAAATGCAGGTTGAGAATGAGCGTCTCCGCCAGTTGCGGGACCGGCTCTGGAAAGGACTGGAAGGCCTTGAGCAGGTATTCGTGAATGGTGATTTCGATGTGCGCGTGCCGCACAACCTGAATGTCAGCTTCAACTTTGTTGAAGGTGAGTCGCTGATCATGGCGCTCAAGGATCTGGCGGTGTCGTCCGGCTCGGCCTGTACCTCTGCCAGCCTGGAGCCGTCTTACGTACTGCGTGCACTCGGCCTGAACGATGAAATGGCGCACAGCTCCATACGCTTCAGCATCGGCCGCTTTACGACAGAAGCGGATATTGATCACGTGATCAGCCATTCCAGCCAGGCGGTAAACCGTCTGCGCGAACTGTCGCCGCTCTGGGACATGTACAAGGATGGCGTTGATCTGAATACCGTGGAGTGGGTGGCGCACTGAGGCGCACCTGATTCACGCAACGAATTCCGGAGGTGAATGGAAATGGCATACAGCGAAAAGGTTATCGATCACTACGAGAACCCCCGCAATGTGGGCAAGCTCGACAAGAACGACGCCAGTGTGGGGACCGGCATGGTCGGTGCTCCGGCCTGTGGCGATGTGATGCAGTTGCAGATCCGCGTCAGTGATGACGGCATCATTCAGGATGCCCGCTTCAAGACCTACGGCTGCGGTTCGGCCATTGCCTCCAGCTCGCTCGTCACCGAATGGGTGAAGGGCAAGTCGCTTGATGAGGCGATGGGCATCAAGAACACCCAGATTGCCGAAGAACTGGCACTGCCGCCGGTAAAGATTCACTGCTCGGTGCTGGCCGAAGACGCCATTAAGGCCGCCGTGGCGGATTACCGCAAGAAGCAGGAGGCCTGACATGGCGATTACCCTTTCCGAGGCAGCGGCGCAGCATGTCAGCGACTTCCTGGCCAATCGCGGCAAGGGTGTCGGTGTGCGTGTCGGCGTGAAAACGTCCGGTTGTTCCGGTCTGGCCTATGTACTCGAGTTTGTCGATGACGTGGAGCCTGAGGACAAAGTGTTCACCTCGCATGGTGTCAATGTGATTGTCGACCCGAAAAGCCTGGCCTATCTGGACGGCACCGAGATGGATTTTGTGAAGGAAGGCCTGAACGAGGGCTTCAAGTTCACGAACCCGAACCAAAAGGGTGAGTGCGGCTGCGGTGAATCCTTCACGGTGTAAGGAACTTGCTGAACGATGAGTGGCGGTGTTGCCGGGTGCGCTCCGCTGCTCATTACTTCATGTAAACTCTGCTCGCGCGCCCTGCGTCTTGCCCTTCGCCGCTAATCGCGCTCCCCCGGGACGCAGGTGAGATCAATCCGGGCCTATCTGGCTCAAGTCACCGAGAGACACTGTGTCTTCCATCACTGACTACTTCCAGTTGTTCAATCTGCCCCGGGGCTTCGATATTGATGTCGTTGCCTTGCAGCCGCGCTATCTCGAGTTGCAGCGCCAGTTTCACCCGGATCGGGTGGCCGCCGAGGCAGCCGATGTGCAACGCGTGGCGATGCAGAAGGCCGCCGACATCAATGCCGCATTCAATGTGCTGAAGGATCCGGTGCTGCGCGCGCGGCATCTGCTGGAATTGGCGGGCCACCCCCTGAATATCGAATCCACGACAGTCGCCGACACCGACTTTCTCATGGGGCAGATGGAGTTGCGCGAGCAGCTTGATGAGGCCGGGACGCACGAGCAGATGGCGGCATTGCGTGCGGAAGCGGAAGACTGGTTGCTGAATCTGGGCCGTGAATTTGCGATAGATCAGCGCGAGGGGGACTGGTCCGAAGCGACTGATACCGCGCGCAAGATGCAGTTCATGAGCCGGTTTATCGAGGAAGTAAAGCAGCAGGAAGCGCGGCTCGACGATGATGATCTTGATGAGGACCTGGACTGATGGCACTGCTGCAGATTGCTGAACCGGGTCAGAGTACTGCCCCGCACCAACGCCGGCTGGCGGCCGGGATTGATCTGGGCACGACCAATTCACTGGTGGCGACCGTGCAGAGCGGCAAGGCCAAGACCCTGCCGGACTCCGAGGGAAGGCATCTGCTGCCGTCGGTAGTGCGTTACTTTGAGGATGGCGAGCGTCGCGTCGGCCATGAGGCCAAGGCGGCGGCTGCCAGTGATCCGCTCAATACGATTGTGTCCGTGAAGCGCCTGATGGGGCGTGGCTTGGCCGATGTGAAGCGGCTGGCCGGTGAGCTGCCTTACCGTTTTGCCGGTGGTGATACAGGCATGCCCTATCTGTTGACCTCGGCGGGGCATAAAAGCCCGGTGCAGGTCTCGGCGGACATTCTCTCGGTACTGAAATCGCGTGCAGAGGCCGTGCTGGGTGGTGATCTCACCGGTGTCGTCATTACGGTGCCGGCCTATTTTGATGATGCGCAGCGGCAGGCCACCAAGGATGCGGCGCAGCTGGCGGGCCTCAAGCTGTTACGTCTGCTGAACGAGCCGACGGCGGCGGCAGTGGCCTATGGTCTCGACAAGGGCGCCGAAGGCATCCATGCCATTTATGATCTGGGCGGTGGCACCTTTGATATTTCCGTACTGCGTTTGCACAAGGGTGTGTTTGAGGTATTGGCCACGGGGGGTGACTCGGCCCTCGGCGGTGATGATCTGGATCATGTGATTGCCCGCTGGGTGCTGGAACAGGCCGCCATGGTGCTTCCGGATGTTGTCGTGCAGCCGGATGCCGGCATGCTGCGCGGCTTGCTGGACGAAGCCTGTGCCGCCAAGGAGGCACTGACCGCGGCGGAGTCGGCAACGATTGCGTTTGCCGGAAAAGAGTTTGCCCTGAGCCGGGCAGGGTTTGAAGCGCTGGTGCAGCCGCTGGTCGAGCGCACCATCAAGGCCTGCCGCAAAACCCTGCGTGATGCCGGTGTGACGCCTGCCGAGGTTCAGGAAGTGGTGATGGTCGGGGGCTCGACCCGGGTGCCGCTGGTGCGCACGGCCGTGGGCAATTTCTTCGGGCGCCCGCCATTGACTGACATTGATCCGGACAAGGTGGTGGCCGTCGGTGCAGCCATCCAGGCGGATGTACTGGCCGGCAACAAGCCGGAAACCGACATGCTGCTGCTTGATGTGATTCCGCTGTCGCTGGGCCTCGAGACCATGGGGGGGCTGGTGGAGAAAATCATTCCCCGCAACACCACGCTGCCGGTCACGCGCGCGCAGGAGTTCACCACGTTCAAGGATGGCCAGACCGCCATCAGCATTCATGTGCTGCAGGGCGAGCGTGAGCTGGTGAGTGATTGCCGGTCGCTGGCGCGTTTCGAGTTACGGGGTATTCCACCGATGGTGGCGGGGGCGGCGCGCATTCGCATCACGTTCCAGGTGGATGCCGATGGGTTGCTCAATGTGAGTGCAGAAGAAACCACCTCCGGTGTGAAAAGCGATATTACGGTCAAGCCTTCCTACGGGCTGGCGGATGAAGAGATTGCCCGCATGCTGAAGGAATCCTTTCAGCAGGCCGAAACAGACAAGGCGGCCCGTGCGCTGGCCGAAGAAAAAGTGGAAGGCGAGCGACTCTTGCTGGCCCTGGAGGCGGCACTTGCTGATGATGGCGATGCCTTGCTGACGGTGGAAGAAAGAGAGCAGATTGATGCCGCCATGCAGGAGCTGCGTGATGCCATGGCCGGCACGGATGTCATGCCGGTACGTGCCGGCGTGACGGCGCTGAATGCGGTCAGCGAACCCTATGCCGCCCGGCGCATGAATGCCGGCGTACAGCAGGCACTGGCCGGTCGCCGCCTCGACGAAATTGCAGGAGAATAAAGCCCATGCCACAAATCGTATTCCTGCCCCATCACGAAATCTGCCCTGAGGGCGCCGTGATCGAGGCTGAAAAAGGTGAGTCCATCTGTGCGGCGGCCTTGCGTCATGGCATCAAGATCGAGCATGCCTGTGAAATGTCCTGTGCCTGCACCACCTGTCATGTGGTCGTGCGCGAAGGCATCGACACCTTGAATGAAATGGATGACCTGGAAGCCGATCTTCTCGACAAGGCCTGGGGTCTGGAGCCGGATTCGCGCTTGTCCTGCCAGGCCATCGTCGATGACGAGGACCTGGTGGTGGAAATTCCCAAATACACCATCAATTATGCGTCGGAAAAGCACTGACGGCAGCGCTGCCCCGGCAGACAGGTTCAGGCCTCGTTACTCAGGAGAAATGACATGTCCATGAAGTGGACGGATTCGCGCGAGATTGCGATTGCGCTGGTGGAGACCTATCCCGATGTGGACCCGAAGACGGTGCGCTTTACGGATCTGATGCAGTGGGTGCTGGAACTGCCGGATTTCGGGGATGACCCCAAGCATTGTGGCGAGAAAATTCTGGAGGCTATCCAGATGGCCTGGATGGATGAGGTCTGAGGCTTGCTGCCTGCCAATTCCACGGCAGACTTGCCTTCCGCTGGTGCTGATCGCCATGTGACCAGGCGGTCGCAATGGCTTTGTGGCCAAAGCCGCGTATAATCGCGCGTCTGTTGCCGGGCACCTTCAAGGTGTCTTTATAACCCATTGATTTAAATAACAAGTTTCGGAGAGTAGCATGGCCGTCGAACGTACCCTGTCCATTATCAAGCCGGATGCCGTTGCCAAGAATGTGATTGGCGAGATCTATGCCCGTTTTGAAAAGGCCGGCCTCAAGATTGTCGCGGCCAAGATGAAGCACCTCAGCAAGTCCGAAGCCGAAGGTTTCTATGCCGAGCACAGCGAGCGCGGTTTTTTCAATGATCTGGTGGCGTTCATGACGTCCGGTCCGGTTGTTGTGTCCGTGCTGGAAGGCGAAAATGCCGTGCTGGCGCACCGTGACATCCTGGGCGCCACCAACCCGAAGGATGCCGCTCCTGGCACCATCCGTGCAGATTTCGCTGTCAGCATCGATGAAAATGCGGGTCACGGTTCCGACAGCACCACGTCGGCTGCCCGTGAAATTGCCTACTTCTTCAGCAGCACCGAGATCTGCCCGCGCACCCGCTAATTGAACGGCCCTGCCGGGCTGGTTCATGGTGGTGTTGCATCGCCACCGGACAATGCTCATTTACGTCATGTAAACTTAGCGTGTCCGGTGGTTTCGCGCTTTGCCCTTTTGCCGGCGGGCGCATCCCTCCGGATGGGGGGTGTTCACGATAATGACTTCCTGAGGGAGCCAGATTCTCGGTCACAGGACCTTTGGGTTCGTGACTGACTACTAACGTCCCCAAGCCGCTGGCCTGCGGCGCCTTCTGGCAAACAAAGGCCAACAGTAGGTGCCCCGCGCCTTCGACATAATTGGTGTAGCAACCGGTCGAGATCCATGAATACAGACGTCACACTCCAGATTCCTTCTGCGCCCAGGACCAACCTGCTCGGCATGACCCGTGAGCAGATGGAAGACTTTTTCCTGTCCATTGGTGAAAAGAAGTTTCGCGCCCAGCAGGTGCTCAAGTGGATTCACCAGATCGGGGTGGATGACTTCGAGCACATGACCAATGTGTCCAAGGCACTGCGGCAGAAGCTGGCCGGTATTGCCGAGATCCGCGGGCCCGAGGTGGTACATCGCGAGTACTCGGCGGATGGCACCCGCAAGTGGGTCATGAAGGTGGGCGATAACTCCATGATCGAGGCGGTGCTGATTCCGGACGGGGATCGCAAGACGCTGTGTGTCTCGTCGCAGGTAGGGTGTTCACTGGATTGCAGCTTCTGTTCGACCGGCAAGCAGGGCTTCCAGCGCGACCTCAGCGCTGCCGAAATCATTGGTCAGGTCTGGATTGCCAACCGCTCTTATTTCGAGGGCGAGCCGATTCGCGAGAATCGTGAGCGCTCCATCACCAATGTCGTGATGATGGGTATGGGCGAGCCGCTGCTCAATCTCGACAATGTGCTGCCGGCCATGCGCCTGATGCTGGAAGATTGTGCCTATGGCATCTCCAAGCGTCGTGTGACCCTGTCCACCTCGGGTGTGGTGCCCATGCTGGATCGCCTGGGTGAGGAAATCGATGTGGCGCTGGCCGTGTCGCTGCATGCGCCCAATGATGCCCTGCGTGATGAGCTGGTGCCGATTAACCGCAAGTATCCGCTTAATGAGTTGCTGGCCGCCTGTCGTCGTTATCTGGGGCGCTTCCAGAGCGAAGAGGGTGGGCGTCGCAAGATCACCATGGAGTACGTGATGCTGGCGGGCGTGAATGATACGCCAGCCCATGCCCGTGAACTGGTGAAACTGCTCAAGGACACACCCAGCAAGCTCAACCTGATTCCTTTCAATCCCTTTCCGCATGCGCCATATGCGCGCTCGAAACGTGAGGATATTCTGGCATTCCAGAAAATTCTTTCGGAGGCGGGGTATATATGCACTATTCGCTCCACCCGGGGCGATGATATTGACGCCGCCTGTGGTCAACTGGTGGGTCAGGTGCAGGATCGTACCCGCCGTGCCGAGCGCTGGCAGTCCAGGCAGGATAACCCGCGCGAAATCTTCAGGAGTGCTACATGATGATCCGTGTACTGGCGATGAGCCTGGTGACGTTGCTTGCTGCCTGTTCGGTTCAGGAGTTCCCGGATGACCGCAAAATAGACGCGGCAGCGGGAGCGCGAGACCGGGTGTCGATTGCAGCGGAATACTTGCAAAAGGGTGATAACGAGCGTGCCCAGATGCACCTCAAGAAGGCACTTGAGCTGGATGGAAAATCGGCCGAAGCCCACAACCTGATGGCCATTCTGCTCGAGCGTGAAAGCGATCCCAAGGGTGCGGACAAGCACTACCGGCGTGCCATCAAGCTGCGTGAAGACTTTTCCCAGGCGCACAACAACTATGGTGTGTTTCTGTTCAAGCGTGGCGACTACAAGCCGGCGGCGGAGCATTTCGAGCGGGCTGCCAATGATATTGGCTACAACCTGCGCGCATCGGCATTTGAGGGTTTGGGGCGCTCTGCACTCAAGCTGAAGGACGGGGAGCGTGCCGAACGTGCCTTTCAGCGTGCCTTGCGCATCGATGCCAGTTTGCCCGGGGCTAACCTCGAGATGGCCGATCTGAACTATGATCGCGACAACCTTGTAGCTGCCAAGGCGTATTACCAGCGCTTTCTGGCCCTGACGGGAAATCAGCCGCAAACGGCACGCAGCCTGTGGCTGGGCATCCGTATCGAGCGCCGACTTGGCGATCGCAATGCCCTGTCCAGTTATGAACTGGCGTTGAAGCGCCTTTATCCGCAAAGTCCGGAATACAAGGCATATGCAGCATCCCTTGAGTCGGGGCGCTGAAAGGAGTGTATTCGTGAGTGAAAACATATCGCCCGAGGCAAATCATGACAGTGGTGACTATCTGTCATTCAAGCCGGGGCAACGCCTGAAAAAGGCACGTGAACTGCGCGGTATGAGCGTCGATCAGGTGGCGGGGGACTTGCGTCTGTCCCGTCGCATTATTGAAGGGATTGAGGCGGATGAATACGCGGCGCTCCCGGAGCCCGCGTTTGTGCGCGGCTACATGCGTCGCTATGCCCAGCTGGTCAAGCTGTCTCAGGATGACATTGCGGCCCGTTTTGATCAGAGCTATGCGGCAGACACGGCAACACCGGAGCCGGATGTGCGGCCCCGTAATCCGGTGCAGATTCTTGGGGATCTGGCGCGCCCGCGCCTGCGTCCCGGACGTCTGCTGTCCTGGATGTCGCTGGTGGTGCTGGTGTTGTTGTTTGCCGGCTTTTTCTGGTCGCGCCAGGATAGTTCCCCCTCTGCTCCCGAAGCAGAAAATGTTGTGGTGCCCGCTATCCCGCTGACCCAGACGGCTCCGCCCACTACAGAGGCGACAATGGCTGATGATGTATTGCCATCGCCCTCCGGCCCGGCCGTGTTGCCAGCCCCGGTGGGTGCCGGAGTGTTGGCTCCCGCATTGCCTGTGCAACCCGCAACGGTGTCCGGAGAAGATGCTCTGAAACTGGTGCTGACGGCGGAGAGCTGGGTCAGTGTTCGTGATGCGTCAGGGCGTGAGCTGGCCAGCGGTGTGCGCAAAAGCGGTGAAACGCTGAATCTGGTTGGTGTCGCCCCGTTTGCGGTCAATGTCGGTAATGCGCCGGGAGTGACGGTCAGCATTAACGGCAGGGCATTGGACCTGAAACCGCATACGCGTGGGGTGGTTGCCACCCTCTCTGTCGCTCGCTGAGGTTGATGCCATGCATGACTCGCCCATCAAGCGTCGTGTGACCCGGAAGATTCGTGTCGGTAATGTTTATGTGGGTGGGGATGCGCCGATTACGGTGCAGACCATGACCAACACCGATACCTGTGATGTGGCGGCCACGGTTGCGCAGATCCAGCGTTGTGTGGCGGTTGGCGCAGATATCGTGCGGGTGTCGGTACCCTCGATGGAGGCTGCCGAGGCTTTCGGGAAAATCCGGCAACAGGTGCCTGGGGTGCCGCTGGTGGCCGACATCCATTTTGACCACCGTATTGCTCTGGCCGTGGCAGAGCGGGGTGCTGACTGCCTGCGCATCAATCCGGGCAATATCGGCTCCGAAGACAAGATTCGTGAAGTGGTGGATTGTGCCCGTGACAAGGGGCTTTCCATTCGCATCGGCGTCAACGCCGGCTCGCTCGAAAAAGATATCCAGAAAAAATATCGCGAACCTACCGGCGAAGCATTGCTGGAGTCGGCGATGCGTCATGTCGATATTCTGGATCGCCTGAATTTTCATGAGTTCAAGGTCAGTGTGAAGGCCTCGAATGTATTTCTTACGCTGGATGCGTACCGTCTTTTGTCCGCACAAATCGATAACCCGCTGCATCTGGGGGTGACCGAGGCCGGGGTATTCCGTTCGGGTACGGTGAAGTCGGCGATTGCATTGGGTGGGTTGTTGCTTGATGGCATTGGCGACACCTTGCGTATATCCCTGGCGGCCGAGCCGGAGGAGGAAGTGCGCGTTGGCTTTGATATTCTCAGGTCACTGGGCATTCGTTCCAATGGCATCAACTTCATCGCCTGCCCGAGCTGTTCGCGTCAGGAGTTTGACGTCATTCGCGTCATGAATGCGCTGGAAGTTCGCCTGGAAGATGTGCGTGTGCCAATGGATGTGTCGGTCATTGGTTGCAAGGTGAATGGCCCCGGGGAAGCCAAGGAGGCAGATATCGGAGTGGTTGGTGCCTCTCCCAACAGCCTTGTCTATCGCCACGGTGAAAAGAGTCATCTCATTCCAACCAGTAATCTGGTGGATGAAATTGAAAAAATGGTGCGTGAACGCGTTCGGCAGCATGAAGCCGATGCGGCCGCCAAGAAGGCTGAGGATGCTGCACGGGGCGTTTTTGCCCGCAGCGAGTAAGTAATAATGAGTCAGAAAATCACCGCAATTCGCGGTTTCAACGACATCCTGCCGGCAGAAACACCGCGCTGGGCCGAGGTGGATGCCGTGCTGCGCGACCTGATGCGCGCCTATGGCTATCACGAGATTCGTCTGCCCATCGTGGAAAGTACGCCGCTGTTTGCGCGCGCCATTGGTGAAGTCACGGATATCGTCGAAAAGGAAATGTATTCCTTTGAAGACCGGGGTGGCGAGTCGCTGACCCTGCGCCCGGAAGGTACGGCCTGTTGTGTGCGCGCCTGTCTGGAGCATGGCCTTACCTATAACCAGACGCAGCGGCTCTGGTATACGGGCCCGATGTTCCGCTACGAGCGTCCGCAGAAGGGACGCTATCGCCAGTTCCATCAGTTTGGGGTGGAAACGTTCGGGTTCAACGGCCCGGATATTGATGCCGAGCTGATCCTCCTGACGGCGCGGTTGTGGCGTGCATTGGGTGTGAGTGGTGTGGTGCGGCTGGAGCTCAACTCGCTGGGTGAGTTGCACGAGCGCGCCAACTTCCGGGCGGCACTGGTGCAGTATCTTGAGCAGCACCGTGCCGGGCTGGATGAGGACTCGTTGCGTCGTCTGGGCAGCAACCCCCTGCGCATTCTGGATAGCAAGGATCCGGGCACCCGGGAAATTCTGGAAAATGCACCGCGTCTGCCGGACTTCCTCGAGGAGGATTCGCGCAAGCACTTTGAGCGCCTGTGTGCGGTGCTGTATGAGGCAGGTATTACCTATGTGGTGAATCCGGCGCTGGTGCGTGGTCTGGATTATTACAACAAGACCGTGTTCGAGTGGACGACGACTGAACTGGGCGCACAGGGAACGGTTTGCGCCGGAGGCCGTTATGATGGCCTCGTCGAGCAGCTGGGCGGCCAGAAGACGCCGGCGGTGGGGTTTGCCATCGGACTGGAGCGTTTGTTGTTGTTGCAGGCGGCGGTACAGGGCGAGTCGACACACAGTGATGCCGATGTCTTCATTGCGGCAGTGGGCGAAGGCACCGAGGTAGCGGCACTGTTGCTGGCAGAGAAACTGCGTGATGCTCTGCCAGACCTGCGGGTACTGGTGAATTGCGGCGGCGGCAGCTTCAAGTCGCAGTTCAAGCGTGCTGACAAGTCCGGCGCACGCTTTGCCCTGGTGCTGGGTGAGGATGAAGTGAAAAACGGCACGATCAGCCTGAAATGGCTGCGTGAAGAACATGAGCAGCACACGCTGGCGCAAGCCGATGTGGCTGCCTTTATGAAAGAACACCATACGCTTTGAGACCGTCCGGCCTGGCCGGCACAAGGAGATCCCCGTGAGTCAGCACGATGAAGAACAAATAGAAAGCCTGAAGCGCTTCTGGCAGGACTATGGCACCCCGATTCTGGTTGGTATTGCCATTGTGGTATCGGCGTTTGCCGGCTGGCGCTATTGGCAGACAGAAAAGATGGCGACGTCCACCAAGGCCTCGACCGTATTCCAGGACATGCTCAGCGCAGCGCAGCGCAGCCAGCTGAATCCGGACGACAAGGCAGCAGCCACCGATGTGCAGCGTCTGGCCAAGACGTTGAAGGATGACTATGCCAATACGCCGTATGGCATCAATGCAGCGTTGCTGCAGGCACGCCACGCCAGCGACAAGGGTGACAACAAGGATGCCGAAAAGCAGCTGCGCTGGGTGCTGGAACCAAAGCCGTCGGAAGGTGTAAGGA
>CAYGBB010000029.1:3600-13041 GCA_964347985.1 uncultured Moraxellaceae bacterium | reverse complement strand
GGTTCAACCCTCGCCAGCGCATGGTGCTCTACAGTCTCACGCTGGCCGTGTACTTCACCTCGTGGACCTTTTACGGAGCCGTCGGCGCCGCGGTACAAAGTGGCTGGAGCTTTCTGCCGATTTACCTGGGACCGCTATTGCTTGTTCTTTTCGGGCACCGGATATGGGAGCGGTTGATCCTGGCCAGCAAGGCCCAGCCTGTCACCTCGATTGCGGACTTCATTGCCGCGCGCTACGGCAAGGCACAACACCTGGCCGCACTGGTCGCCCTTTTTGCCGTGATCGGCATCCTTCCCTATATCGCCCTGCAGCTGAAAGCCGTGGCCATGAGCGTGGAAGTGATGAGCGGGCATGGCCTGAGCCACGACATCATTCCCGGGGACATCGCCCTGTGGACCTCCTTGCTGCTGGCCTTGCTGGCCATTCTCTTCGGAACGCGCCGGCTGGATGCCAGCGAGCATCATCTCGGCCTGATGCTTGCCATCGGACTGGAGTCGGTCGTGAAGCTGATCGCGCTGGTGGCGGTCGGGCTGTTTGCGCTGGGGGCACTGCCGTCCACCGGCATGATGGATGATCCCCGCCTGCACCAGCTGATGAAACCGGGCGAATTACCCCCGGGATTCATGGCCCAGACCCTGCTCGCCTTTGCCGCCTTTTTCTGTCTGCCCCGACAATTCCATGTGAGTGTTGTCGAGTGCGATGATGTTCGCCACGTGCGGGGCGCCCGCTGGCTGTTTGGCGGATACCTTGTCCTCGTCACGCTGGCCGTACTGCCGATTGCCGCCGCTGCGCTCACCGACCCCCGTCTGGCCGGCCTCAACCCGGATATTGCCGTGCTGGCCCTGCCGCTGGCCGCCAACAATCAGGCGCTGGCCATGCTGGTGTTTCTGGGCGGATTTTCTGCCGCCACCGGCATGGTGATTGTGGCCACGGTCGCGCTCTCCACCATGGTCAGCAACGATCTGGTCATTCCGGCGCTGTGGCGCATCAAGTCGCTACGGCTGGACGAGCGCCGCCAGATCAAGGGCGTGCTGCTGGCGACGCGACGGCTCTCGATCATCGTGATCGCCTTGTTGGGTTATGGCTGCTATCGCCTGATCAATGAGTTCGAGCAGCTCGCCACCATCGGCCTGCTGGCATTTGCCGCCATGGCACAATTTGCCCCGGCAATTGTCGGCGGACTGTTCTGGCGCGGCGGTAGCCGTCATGGCGTGACCGCCGGACTGTGCATGGGCTTTGGCCTGTGGATATACACGCTGCTGTTGCCCGCCCTTGGCCGGGCCGGCGGCTATACGCCCGACTGGGTGCAACAGGGTCCGCTCGGCCTCAACTGGTTGCGCCCTGAATCACTGTTCAACCTTTCCGGCTGGGACAGCCTTACGCACGGTGTGTTCTGGTCGCTGCTCGCCAACATCAGCCTGTTCATTGTGATTTCCCTGCGCTACCGCCCCACCCTCAATGAACAGATTCAGGCCACGCCATTTCTGGACCCGTATGCCACGCCCAGTGCTCCCGTGAGCCCGGCAGAGTGGGAACGTTTACCGCTGAGTGAACTGCAGGACCTGGCGGCCCGTATTGTGGGGGAAGGCCCGGCGCGGCAGGCATTCCTGACCTTTGCCCGCAACCGCAACGAAACCCTCGACTTGCGGCGCCATGCCAGTTCGCCCTGGTGGCAATTCACCGAGCGCCTGCTGGCCGGCGCCATCGGGGCACCCTCGGCACGCGCCATGATCACCAGCACCCTGCGCGGCAGTGGCATGGAGATCGGCCAGGTCATGTCGCTGCTGGATCAGACCTCGCAACTGCAACGCTTCAACCGCGACCTGCTCTCCACCATGATGGAAAACATCACACAGGGCATCAGTGTGGTGGATGCCGAGTTACGTCTGGTGGCCTGGAACCGGCGCTACATGGAACTGTTCGAATACCCGCCCGAGCTGGTTTATGTCGGCTGCCCTGTCAGTGACCTTATCCGCTTCAATGCAAAGCGCGGCGAATGCGGCCCCGGGGATATCGAAGAACATGTGCGCAAACGCGTGGAGTTCATGCGCGCCGGAAGTCCGCATGTGTTTGAACGCGTGCGCAGCGATGGCCGCGTCATTGAAATGCGCGGGCAACCGATTCCCGGCGGTGGCTTTGTCACCACATTTACCGATGTCACGCATTTCAAACGCACCGAACAGGCACTGGCAGACGCCAAACAGGCACTGGAGCAGCGTGTTGAGCAACGCACCCTGCAGTTGCGTGAAGCACTGGGCGCGCAGGAGGCCGCCAAACAACAAGCGGTGGAAGCCAATCTTTCGAAGACGCGGTTTATTGCCGCGGCCAGCCACGATTTGCTGCAGCCCATGAATGCCGCCCGCCTGTTTGTCACGGCCCTGCAGCAACAGCCCGGTGACAGGAATGACCAGAAGGAACTGGTGCAACAAATCGACAGCTCCCTGCATGGCGCCGAGGAACTGCTCTCTGCCCTGCTGGAAATTTCACGCCTTGATGCCGGCGCACTCACACCGGATGTGACATCAGTGTCGCTGCAGGACCTCTTTGAAAGCATGCGGGCACAATTTGCCGCACTGGCCGAGCGACGCGGCCTGCAACTGCATATCGTGCGCACCCAGGCCTGGGTAAGCAGTGACCGCCAGTGGCTGCGCCGCATCCTGCAAAACCTGCTCAGCAATGCACTGCGCTACACCCGGAAGGGCCGCGTCATCATGGGCGTAAGGCACACCGGCACCAACCTGCGCATCGAGGTCTGGGACACGGGCCCCGGCATTCCTCCCAGCAAGCAGTCCCAGATCTTCGAGGAGTTCCACCGTGGTGGAGAAGCCTCACCCTGGGGTGAAAAGGGCATGGGGCTGGGCCTGGCCACCGTTGACCGCATGGCACGGCTCCTGGGCCATACGGTGGCCGTGCGCTCGGCACCCGGGCACGGGGCCGTCTTCTCGGTGGTGCTGCCCCGTGCAGAGGCCCTTCCTGATACCCCGGAAGAAGCCGGCAGCAGTACCCTGCAGCACCCGCTCGCCGGCTTGCGCGTGCTCTGCATCGATAACGAGCCCGACATCCTGGCCGGCATGAATGCCCTGCTCAGCCGTTGGGGCTGTACCGTGTACCTGGCCAGCCATCCGCTGGAGGCCGAGATTCTGCTCAACAAGCATGCGTCCACCGACCGCCCGGATGTCATCCTGGCCGATTACCATCTGGGCACTGAGGAAAACGGCCTGAACCTGGTGAAACGGCTGGCACAAGGGCGTCCCGCCGCCCTGATCACGGCCGACCACTCGGAGGAGCTGGCCCAGCAGGTGCGTGAGGCCGGCTTTACCCTGCTCCGCAAACCGCTCAAACCGGCCGCCTTGCGAGCTTTTCTTGCTGCCCAGGGGCCGGGGGCATAGCCATACGCGCCACTTGCGTGTAATTTCGTGGCCTGATTTTCACCCCCTTGAACAGGACCCTGTATGAATCGCCACTTTCGCAATGGCAGCCTGATCGTCGTGATCGGTGCCAGCCTCGCCGCCTGCATGCCGCCCACCCCGTCAGCCAAGAAGCCGGAGTCCGTCGACGAACGCGCTGCCTACAGCATCGGCTTCATGACCGGCAAATCCAGCTCGGCCCAGGCCCCTTCGCTGAACGTCGAGCAGTTCGCTGCCGGCTTCCGCGATGCCTATGCCAAGAAGAGCAGCCAGATCACCGACGATGAAATGAAGGCATCGCTGATGGAGTTCGAAAAGAAGTTGCGTGCAGAGGCAATGGCCAAGCTGCAGAAAGACTCCACTGAAGCCTCCTCCAAGGGCACCTCGTTCCTCGCCGAAAACGGCAAGAAGCCAGGCGTGACCACCACTGCCTCCGGCTTGCAGTATGAAGTGATCACTGCGGGCAAGGGCGCCAAACCGGCCGCGACCGATACCGTCAAGGTACATTACGAAGGCAAGCTGCTCGACGGCACCGTGTTCGACAGCTCGCTCAAGCGTGGCGAACCCGTCAGCTTCCCGCTGAACCGCGTGATTCCAGGCTGGACTGAAGGTGTACAGCTGATGCCGGTTGGCTCCAAGTACAAGTTCACCATCCCTGCCAACCTGGCCTATGGCGACCAGGGTGCAGGCCCGATTCCGCCAAACTCGGTGCTGCAGTTTGAAGTGGAACTGCTGGAAATCGTGAAGTAATACGAGCGGCAATAAAAAAGCCCCGGCACTCGCAAGAGGCCGGGGCTTTTTGTTGCCTTGCGGCTAGCCCTTGCGTACCGGCGTACCGAATTCCGCCGCACCCATCAGGTAGCTCACCTCGTGTCCCGGAAACATCCAGAATGGCGTGCACTCCGAGCTGCTGGCGCAGTTGGGGTAGTCCGGATTCCGGCTGGGGCCGGCAATGGTTTTTTCCATCACCATGGAGATGTACTGGTCGTTGCTGCCTTCCAGCGTGTTGCCGTTCAGGATCACTTCCATGCCGGTGGCTTTTGCATACCGGCGCACGGCATCGACGCGCGAATTCTGCGGCGCATAGGCATCCGCCCCCACGCCGTTTTCGGAGGTGACGCGAATGCCGTCCGGTACGCGGGCCACCAGCGAATGATTGCCTTCCGTGTGGCCCGGCGTGTGGATCAGGGCAACGCCACGGCCCAGCTGGATATCCCCCTCGAACATCACCACGCGATCGGCGGCAATGCCGTCAATGCCATGCGGGCAATACCAGTCGGCCTGCACCGGCAACAGCGCACCGGTCGACAGCCACTCCTGGCGATGCACCAGCAGTTTCGCCTTCGGAAACACGCCATTCGGCCCGATCCAGCGTCGCACATCCTGCGTGTGCAGGTGGTCATAGCTGAGGTAGTCGACCTGCGATGGCGCAATACCGGTCGCGGCCAGAGCGGCCTCCACCGTGGTGAACACCGGCGCAGCCACTTCCGTCAGCTTGCGCGGCAGCTTGCTGGAGAGGCGCTTGAAGAACGGCGTTTCGCGATTGGCCTCGTGATCGGTCGGCGAGAACAGCAAGGTCTTCACGACCCCTTCGCCATCCCTGTACTGCACGATAAACAGGCGGTTGAGCAGATGCACCAGTGGAAACCGGTACAGGCTTTGCGTGAACACGCCGCTGTAGGCATACCAGGTGGGATACGGCGCCCGCACCAGATCCACACTCTTGTAGAAAATCACTTCCGGTTCATCCATGAACTGCTCGCGAAACGCCTCGGCACGCTTGCGCACTTCATTCAGGCGCTCCATGGGGCGCGGGTTCTGCCGGGCACCATGGAACAGGGTGATTGGCGTGATGCCGGCAGGCAGCGTCGTGGTGTTGGCAGGTGTCGTGATCACTGCGGTCATGCTCGTTATCCTTAGTGTTTGGTCGCTACGTGAAAATTGATGAAGCGGTTGAGCCAGTCCGGCGAATACTTTGACGTCTGCTGCAGCAGCAAGCTTTTCAGCCCCACCGGCCAGTGCACTTTCGGACGCCCCTGATAGCCGGCCGCCTGCCAGATCACCCGTGCCACATCATCCGCCGTCAGTTGCACGCCGAGAGCCTTGATGCTTTTGGCATCCATGTCAGTGACCATGGCGGTTTGCACGAAGAGCGGCCACACGCTCATGACGCGAATGCCGAATTTATGCCACTCCAGATCCAGCGCCTCGGTCAGTCCGCGCACTGCAAACTTGGTGGCCGAATAGGTGGCCAGTGACGGCTGGCCGTAAATGGCCGAGGCCGAGGCCAGATTGATCACGCGGCTGCCAGCGGTCTTCTGCAACCAGGGCAGTGCCGCATGACAGCCGTTCATGACGCCCTTGATGTTGATGTCCACCATCAGGTGGTGACGGGCAATCGGTGTATGTTCAAACGGGCCGGAGGCCAGTATGCCGGCATTGTTGAGCAGCACATCCAGCCGGTTGCCAGCCGCCAGGAAAAACGACTGCACGGCTTTTCCCCAGGCCGCGTAGTCACTCACATCCAGCTTGCCGACCATGCACTCCCCCAGCTCGGCCTTCAGGCTGGCGAGGCCAACTTCATCCACATCAAAACCCCCGACAAACCAGCCCTGGCGGGCAAAGTGCAGGGCCGTGGCCCGACCGATACCGGCAGCAGCGCCGGTAATGAAGATACTGGGACGACTCATGGCAACTCCGGAACGGCGTGGATGGATGACAGGCGGCTTCGCCGGGTTTATGCTTGGCGCCTAATTTAGACAATTTATATTTCCCGAATCAAGCATCATGAGCCCCACCCCCCCAAAAACACCTGCCACCCGTCGGGGATATGGCGGAAGAAGTGCCGAAGCGCTCCTCGCAGAACGTCGCGAGCGGCTGCTGGCTGCCGCCATGTCGCTGTTTGGCACCCAGGGCTATCTCGCCACCCGCATCGAGCACATCTGCGCCACCGCCAAGGTCACCACCCGCCACTTCTATGAGCAGTTCGCCGACCGGGAGGCCTTGCTGGTGGCCGTGTTTGACCTGGTCATGGCAGAGGCGGCGGCGGCGGTGCTGTCCGCCCTGTCGGCGGAAGGCCTCACCGGACTGGAGCGCGCCAATGCCGGTCTGCGCGCATTCGTGAATATCCAGCTCAAGGACCCGCGCCGCGCCCGCATCAGCTGTATCGAGGTCATGGGGGTCAGCCGCGAACTGGAAGAACGGCGGCGGCAGGTCATGCAGCAGTTTGCCGGCTTCATCGAAACCCAGCTCAACCAGCTGGCCACGCAGGGGCTGATCCCGAAGCGGTCCTATCGGGGCCAGGCCCTGGCCTTTGTGGGTGGCGTGCATGAACTGGAAATTGACTGGTTGCTGACAGAACCACGTCCGTCCGTGGACAGCGTCGCCGACGAACTGGTGTTCATCCTCAATACACTGCTGGCCGGCAGTCAGGCGCTGATGAAAAACCCGTCCTGAGCAACGGACTATTTTTTCGCTTGTTGTGCCAGATACTCCGACGGCGGCATACCGAACCAGCGCCGGAAAGCGCGGCGAAATGCCGTGGCATCCTGATACCCCAGCGCCATCGCGACCGACTCGGTCGTGTGCCGTGGAGAGGTCAGGTGCAACACGGCCTGGCGCGACAGCTCCCGGTCGAGCACAGCCTGATAGCAGGTGCCTTCCTGACGCAGGTAACGCATCAGTGTCCGCGGCGACACATGGAAATGCGCCGCCACCTTGATCAGCGTCCATAACTGCCCGGGGTTCTGCTGCAGCAGGTGCGTGATGCGATTGCTCCACTGCGCCGTCGACGTTGCCTCGAGCGACTGCTCCAGCAGTTCACAATGCTGCAGGGCCTGCTCCCATGCGCGCTGGTCCCGGAACGGGTTGGCCTGCTGCATCAGCGCCAGCGGAATCTTCAGGGCCGTTTGGGGGGCATCAAACACGCACAGGCCATGCAGATACCGTGAATAGGCATCAACATGGCCCGGCGCGGCATAGGCAAACTGCAGGGTCGCCTCCCGGAGACGACGGCCAATATGCAGCTCAATACCCCGCTGCACGGTCACCATCATGGCCTCTATCAGGAACAGGCCCGCCGCATCTGGCTCATGTTGCAAGGTAAGGCAGATGGCCATCTGGTTGCCCTCGACGCGTCGGGACAACTGCACCAGTGGCACCCGCAGCGCATGAAAGCGCTCCAGCGCCATCCACGCATCGCCAAGCGACGGGCTGGATGACAGGAGCTGGCCCAGCGGGCCGTGGGCCGCCAGCGACAGGCGACTGCCGATTTCCAGTCCCAGCGTAGGTCGCCCCCCCAGATGCAAGGCGTTGCGGATAATGCTGAGCTGGTCTTTCTCGCTGATCAGCTGATCGAGTGCCCCCAGATCATCCGGCGTCAACGAAGTTCCCGCCAGCAACGCCGCCTGGCCCGCCACATCAAGTCGCAACTCGCGCGCCAGCAGGCGGGAATAGGTGACGGGATAGCGCAAGGGCAACTCCGGAGGCATCGGTAGAAAAACCGTCAGGCATATCCGGATAGAGTGCCTGACCCAGAACCATCTGTCACTTTCTGCATGGGCCTTGTCGCCATCCTCCCTTCAAGCAACTCGCCATGATCGTCATGATCGTTTCTCATCTGATACGTCGGTGTGTTGCCATGTCTGTTGTCGCCCCTGCTGCCATTCCCGCCCGCCTGCTCATTGAGCAGACCGCCACCATCAGCGCATTCCTGCTGGGTGCCGCACGCTCGCTGTTGCCAAAAGCAAAAGTGAAGGAACGGCCAACGCTGCTGCAGACACAGACGCCCCCGTCGCCCCTGCTGCTCGATACCTACCTGCGATGGAGCGGAGCCGATGCCACCCGTTATGCCGGCTCCATCCCGCCGCACATGGTGAGTGCCCGCATCGCCCTGCCACTGGTGTCGGCACTCACGGCCCAATCACCGTATCCGCTACTGAGCGTGCTCAATCAGGGGGTGCGCTTGCAGATTCACCACCCGCTGCCATCCGGAGAAACCCTGCAACTGCAGGGCCGTCTGCTGGAAGCCAGTGACGATGGCTACCGTGCCCGTATTCATTCCCGGGTTGAGGTAGGCACCGCCAGCGTGCCCAGAGCCATTACCGTGGATGCGATGGCCGCCGTGATGCTGAAAAAACGGCCGGATGCCGACAAGGCCGGCGAGCGCGTAACGCCAGACTATCAAACGGTTGCCGAATGGCAGGCCGGCGCGAATGAGGGCGTGAAATTTTTCTACATGACCGGCGACTTCAATCCGATCCATACCTTGCCCGCGTTTGCAAAACGCACCCGTTTCGGCGGCTGCATCATGCATGGCTATGGCGGCTTTGCGCAGATTTTCGAAGCCGTGCAGCGCAGCGGCATCACCATCGCCGACATCGACATCCGCTTCATCAAGCCGTTGCCACTGCCCAGCCCGCGCCTGCAGATCCAGGCCGCACGCACTCCCGGTGCCGATGGCCGCTACGCCGTACGAATGATTGATGCCGACAACAATCTCTATCATGTGGGCAGCTTTTTGCCGCAGGAGAATGCAAAAAAATGATCCATATTCCTGATGACAACATCCCTGTCCTGATTGCCGGGGCGCGGACACCCTTTCTGGACAGTGCCGGCGCCTACTCGCCGTTGATGAGCTACGAGCTTGGCGCCAGAGCCATTGCCGGCGTGATGCAGCGCGCACCCGTGGATACCGGCAGTATTGGCCTGGTCGTCATGGGCACCGTGCTGCACGAAGTGAACACCACCAACGTGGCGCGCGAGAGCATGCTGGCAGGCGGCCTGCCCAGCACCATCCCGGCCTACACCGTGGCCATGGCCGGCATTTCGCCAAGCGTCGGCGTCATGAACATCTGTGACCAGATCGCCCTCGGCCGTCTGGACATGGGCATTGCCGGGGGCACCGAGAATTTCTCCGATGTCCCTGTGCGCCTGTCACAGAACATGCGCCGCATGCTGATGAAATTGCGCCAGTGCCGCTCCGGCAAGGAACGCCTGCGCATACTGGCCGGCCTGCGTCCGGGCGACCTGAAAC
>CAYGBB010000029.1:0-3590 GCA_964347985.1 uncultured Moraxellaceae bacterium | reverse complement strand
CCCAGCAGCTCCGATTTCACCACCGGGCTCACCATGGGGGCCGCCTGCGAAATCATGGCCACCAAATACGGCGCCACCCGTGCCGCCAGCGATGCCTTTGCGGCCGGCAGTCACGCCCGTGCCATTGCCGCGACGCAACAAGGTTTTTTCCGGGAACAGATCATTCCGGTGCACGTCGGCAATGTCACCGTGACCGACGACAACACCGCACGTGCGGATGCCACCACGGAGACACTGGCACGCCTCAAACCGGCGTTTGATCGTGAACACGGCATCATCACGCCAGGCAACTCCTCACGCTTCTCGGACGGCGCCGGCGCCCTGCTGCTCGGCAGCCTCGGTAGCGCCCGCACGCAGGGACTGACCGTACAAGCGGCCATTCGCGACTACTGCCTGGTCGGCGTGCCCAGCCTGCAGGAAGAAATGCTGCTCGGCCCGGCCATGTCCATTCCGAAACTGTTGCAGCGCAACGGTCTTGGCTATGAGGATATTGATGTCTGGGAAATTCACGAGGCTTTTGCCACCCAGGTGCTCATCAACCGCAACTGCATGGCAGATGGTGCATTTGTGCAGCACCATTTTGGCGTAACCGCACCGGTCGGCGAGATTCCGCTGGAAAAACTCAATGTCTGGGGCGGCTCGCTGTCGCTGGGCAATCCCTTCGCGGCCACCGGCGTACGCCTGTTCATGACAGCGGCACAGCGCCTGCGCATGACCGGCAAGCGTTATGCGGTCATTTCCACCTGTGCAGGGGGCGGTCTTGGCGCAGCCGTGCTGCTGGAAAATGCCGACGCCATCGGACGCGCCTGATGTTCCGGCAACGACATTAAAGGCATGTACGGGAACTTTTTGCGGTGATGTATCTGCAGGAAGAGTGAGTAACACTTACTCTTCCTCAATCACCTCGATACGCATGCTGGGATCAATTTGCAGGCGCGCGGCGGCAACAACCGCCTGCGTGCGGTTGCTGGCACCCAGCTTTTTCAGGATGGCGGTCATGTGCGCCTTGATGGTGGCCTCGGAGACGCCCAGCTCGTAGGCAATCTGCTTGTTGAGCAAACCATCGGCCAGCATCATCAGGACACGGAACTGCTGGGGTGTCAGCTCACGCACACGCCGCGCAATATCCGCCTCATCCGCCGGTAGCCGATGATCGTGAATACTGACATCTGGCGGCAACCAGGTATCACCGTCGAGTACGGCCTGAATGGCCTCGCGCATGCGATCGGTGGAAGACGACTTGGGAATATAGGCACTGGCACCATGCGCCATGGCGCGCTTCATTACCTGTGGCTCTTCATTGCCCGACACGACAATCACTGGCACCGAAGGGTGATGGGCGCGCACAAACACCAACCCGGAAAATCCCGTGGCGCCGGGCATGTGCAGATCCAGCAGCAACAGATCGGTGTCCGGCTCGCGTTCCAGCAGTGTCTGCAGGGCAGCCACACTGTCGGCTTCAAGAATATGTGCATCAGGCAACAGCACTTCCGCTGCGCGCCGAAGCGCGTCACGGAAGAGCGGATGGTCATCTGCAATAATCAGTTTCATGAGACCAACTGTAAACGTCCTTGAATCAGACTGTCCACCACAGATGGATCTGCCAGTGTGGAGATATCACCCAGACCATCCAGTTCATGTGCGGCAATTTTTCGTAAAATGCGCCGCATGATTTTTCCGGAGCGTGTTTTTGGCAATCCGGGCGCCCACTGGATGACATCCGGTGTGGCAATCGGCCCGATTTCCTGACGCACCCAGTCACGCAATTCCTTGCGCAACTTTTCATCCGGCTCACGGTCGGCCTGCAGGGTGACATACGCATAAATGCCCTGCCCCTTGATATCGTGCGGCATGCCCACCACCGCCGCTTCGGCGACGGCAGGATGTGACACCAGCGCGCTTTCCACTTCGGCCGTTCCCAAACGATGCCCTGACACGTTCAGCACGTCATCCACACGACCGGTAATCCAGTAGTAGCCATCCTCGTCACGACGCGCCCCGTCTCCGGTGAAATACATGCCGGGATAGGTGGTGAAATAGGTTTCGATAAAGCGCTCGTGATCGCCGTATACCGTGCGCATCTGGCCTGGCCACGAATCGAGCAACACCAGATTGCCTTCGCAGGCACCCTCAATAATGTTGCCCTCGGTATCCACAATCGCCGGCTGCACGCCGAACAGCGGACGTGTCGCAGATCCGGGCTTGAGTGCCGTGGCACCAGGCAACGGGGAAATCAGCATGCCGCCGGTTTCGGTCTGCCACCAGGTATCCACAATCGGGCAGCGCCCATCGCCCACCACCCGGTGATACCAGTCCCATGCCTCGGGATTGATCGGCTCGCCCACCGAACCGAGCAGACGCAAGCTGTGACGATTGCTCAGACGCACATGATGATCGCCTTCCCGCATCATCGCGCGGATGGCGGTGGGCGCCGTGTAGAGAATGGTGATCTTGTGCTTGTCGACCACCTGACCGATTCGCGACCAGTCCGGATACTGGGGCACACCTTCAAACATGACCGTGGTCACGCCATTGCTGAGCGCCCCGTAGAGCATGTAGCTGTGGCCGGTAATCCAGCCCACATCCGCCGTGCAGAAATAAATATCGTCCGGACGGATATCAAACACATGCCGGAAGGTGCTGGTGACATACACCAGATAGCCGCCCGTGGTGTGCAGCACACCCTTGGGCTTTCCGGTAGAACCGGAGGTGTACAGGATGAACAGGGGCGCCTCTGCCGGCATCGACAGCGGCAGGCATTCATCCGGCTGCCCCACAAGCAGATCGTGATACCAGCGATCACGCTGCGGCTTCCAGCTCACCGGGCCGCCCGTGCGGCGCACCACAATCACTTTTTCGACATCGGCCGTTGCATCATGGGCGAGTGCGGCATCGACATTCGCTTTCAGCGGCACCGCCTTGCCACCACGCAAGCCTTCATCCGCCGTGATGATGATTTTCGAATCACAATCTGCAATACGGCCCGCCAGCGAATCCGGAGAAAACCCGCCAAACACCACCGAATGCACAGCACCGATACGGGCACACGCCAGCATGGCCACGGCCGTTTCCGGAATCATCGGCATATAGATCGTGACACGATCACCGGGCTGCACACCTTCCTGCTTCAGCGCATTGGCGAAACGGCAGACTTCATGGTGCAACTCACGGTAGGAAATATGCTTGTGATCGGCAGGATGATCGCCTTCCCAGATGATGGCGGTCTTGTCCGGGTGCGTCTTCAGATGGCGGTCCAGGCAGTTGTAGGAAAGGTTGAGCTCGCCATCCTCGAACCAGCGCACATGAAAGTCATTACGATCAAACGAGGTGTCCTTTACCCTGGTGAACGGCCGGCTCCAGTCCACACACTGTGCCTCGCGCGCCCAGAACACTTCGGGGCTGTTCACCGACTCGGCATACAGGCGCTGGTAGTCCTTGTCACTCAGGGTTGTAGCCTGGGCATAGCCTTCAGGCACGGCATAGATTTTCGGCTCGCTCATGGCGCATCCCTCCTGCGGAATTGCATCGAGTATCAGAGTCCATCGCCAAAGGGGGTATTAGCCGATGGTCTAAGCACCCGTCACCCTGAC
>CAYGBB010000028.1:8469-13240 GCA_964347985.1 uncultured Moraxellaceae bacterium | reverse complement strand
GACCAAAGACGGCGTGTACCGTGGTCGTCAGCTGTTCCCGAGCAAAGACGCAGAATAATCGTCGATGACCGGCATCGCGCTTGCTGTCGATGCAATGGGCGGGGACTTCGGTCCCCGCATCACGGTGCCTGCTGCCCTGGCAGTGCTCCGTGAAACGCCCTCCCTTCGCCTGACGTTTGTCGGTGATGAGTCTCTGATCAATCCCCTTCTGGCCCGTCTGTCATCAGGCGAGCGTTCTCGCGTGTCCGTCGTGCACACCACCGAAGTGGTCACCATGGACGACAAGGTTGCTGTGGCGCTTCGCCAGAAAAAACAGTCTTCCATGCGGCTTGCCATCAATCTGGTGCACGACAAGTCTGTCGATGCTTGCGTGTCGGCTGGCAATACCGGCGCGCTGATGGCAATAAGCCGCTTTGTCCTCAAGACCCATGCCGATATTGATCGACCTGCCATCATGGCGGCATTGCCCACCATGACCGGTCATGTGCACATGCTGGATCTGGGTGCCAATGTGGACTCCGAGCCCCGGCATTTGTTGCAGTTTGCCCAGATGGGGTCGGTGGTGGCCGAAGTGCTGGATGGTATCGAGCGTCCGCGAGTGGGGTTGCTCAATATCGGAGAGGAAGAAATCAAGGGTAATGAACTGATCAAGCAGACAGATGAGTTGCTCAGGCAGTCCGGCCTCAACTACATCGGTTATGTTGAAGGTGATGGTGTGTTCAAGGGCCATGCCGATGTAGTGGTCTGTGACGGCTTTGTCGGCAATATTGCCCTCAAGTCTTCCGAGGGCGTGGCCAAGATGATGGCCAGCGTGATCAAGGAAGAAGTAGCCCGTGGCTGGTTTTCAAAGCTGGCAGGCGCACTGGCATTTCCGATCTGGAAAGGCCTCAAGAGCCGCATGGACCCAGGTCGCTACAATGGCGCCAGTCTCGTGGGGCTGACCGGTATTGTGGTGAAAAGTCATGGCAGTGCCGATGACGCATCTTTTGCACAGGCGGTGCGAGTGGCGATAAAGGAAGTCGAAAAAAATGTGCCGGGCCTGATTCATGCCCGCATGGCGATCCCTGTGGAAGTCCCCCCGGCGGCGGTCTGATCACCGGGTTTTTCTGTAAAGACTGCTTGCAACTTCGTTCTGGCAAGTCCTCTGTCAATTGGTCATCCTTCTGCGCGGCTGCGGTATCGGGCAGTCACGAATTCAAACACAAGGGGTTTATGCATGTCGGGACTTGCCTTCGTCTTTCCAGGTCAGGGGTCGCAATCAGTTGGCATGCTGGCAGACCTGGCGGCTGCGCATCCAGTTGTGAAGTCCACATTTGACGAGGCTTCAGCGGCCCTCGGTCTGGATCTCTGGGCGCTGTCACAGAATGGTCCCGAGGCCGACCTCAACCGCACCGAAAACACTCAGCCGGTTCTGCTTGCGGCAGGCGTTGCCGTGTTTCGCGCCTGGCTGGCGGCGGGCGGTCGTACGCCAGATTATCTGGCGGGCCATTCGCTGGGCGAATACACCGCGCTGGTCGCTGGTGGCGCCATGTCGCTGGCCGATGGTGTGCGTCTGGTCGCTGAACGTGGTCGTTTGATGCAGGCGGCTGTTCCGGCCGGTGAGGGCGCGATGGCTGCCATTCTCGGGCTGGATGATGATGTTGTGCGGCAGTGCTGTGTCGAGGCATCTTCTGCGGGTGTGGTGGAGGCCGTGAATTTCAATGCGCCCGGGCAGGTCGTGATTGCAGGCAGTACGGCGGCTGTTGCTGCTGCCATCGAAAAGCTCAAGGCGGCAGGCGCCAAGCGTGCGTTGCCCTTGCCGGTATCGGTGCCATCACACTGTGCCCTCATGCGGACTGCTGCCGAGCAACTGCGCCCCACGCTGGAGGCCATTACGTTTCATGCGCCTGCCATACCCGTGGTTCAGAATGTCGCTGCCCGCATTGAGTCCGGTGCACCGGCAATACGCGATGCATTGATCCAGCAACTGTATCGTCCGGTGCTGTGGGTGCAGTGCATGGAGGCTTTGGCGGGACTGGGTGTAGTGCGTGCAGTGGAATGTGGTCCGGGCAAGGTGTTGTGTGGTCTCAACAAGCGGATCGTGAAAGAAATGGAATGTGCGGCACTGGAGTCTGCAGACGGGTTTGCCGCGGCTCTGGCGGTCTGAGTTCACAAGAAGAAGGAAAACAGGATGTCGATTACAGGAAAGATTGCTCTGGTGACTGGCGCCAGCCGCGGGATTGGCAAGGCCATTGCGCTGGAGCTGGCTCGTCGTGGTGCCGTTGTGGTGGGGACTGCCACCACTGAAGCAGGTGCCGAAGCCATCACGACCTATCTGAAAGAGGCCGGCAACAGCGGTCGCGGTTTTGCCCTGAATGTGGCCGATCCTGCCTCCATTGAGGCATTCATGGCCGCCATGACTGCTGAAGTGGGTACCCCCCTGATTCTGGTCAACAACGCTGGCATTACCCGCGATAACCTCATGCTGCGCATGAAGGATGACGAGTGGGACAGTGTGATCAATACCAATCTCAATGCCATCTTCCGCATGAGCAAGGCCTGCCTGAAAGGCATGACCAGGGAGCGCTGGGGCCGCATCATCAGCATCAGCTCAGTGGTGGGTTCCAGCGGTAATCCGGGTCAGGCCAACTATGCAGCGGCCAAAGCCGGTCTGGAGGGTTTCTCCCGCGCCCTGGCCCGTGAGATTGGTTCGCGAAACATTACGGTCAATGCCGTGGCTCCGGGTTTCATTGCCACGGACATGACTCATGTGTTGCCAGAAGAGCAAAAAGAGAAGCTTCTGGCCTCGATTCCGGCTGGCCGATTGGGCCAACCTGAGGAAATTGCAGCTGCAGTGGGCTTTCTTGCCTCGGCAGAAGCGAGCTACATAACTGGCGTCACGCTCCATGTGAACGGCGGTATGTATATGGAATAACAGGGATTTTTCCTGTTTTTATGGTTGCAACAAACCCTTACCTTTGCAGAATCGGCCGGCTTGCCACCCTCCGGGTGCTCCAATACACTAGCCTCCGTTCCTGCAAGGGATACTGTCCAATGAGGAGAAAAACGTGAGCACTATCGAAGAACGCGTCAAGAAGATTGTCGCCGAACAGCTGGGTGTGAAGCTGGAAGACGTAACCAGCGAAGCATCCTTTGTGGATGATCTGGGCGCCGATTCGCTCGACACTGTCGAGCTGGTGATGGCTCTGGAAGAGGAATTCGAACTCGAGATCCCTGACGAAGAAGCTGAGAAAATCAGCACCGTGCAGAACGCGATCGATTACATCAACAATAACAACAAGTAATTTTGTTGCTATTGGAAAAAGCCGCAGTACTGCATTGGTAGTCTGCGGCTTTTGTGTATCTGGCATCCGGTTTTTTTCGTGCGTATCAGTGCCACGTGAAAAGCGGGTGTGTTTGTTGAGTTTGTTGTGGTTGTTGAAACGGTTAGCCGCAGACTAACAACCAGCAGGGCAGGAGCAGTCATGTCACGTCGTCGTGTCGTAGTTACAGGTCTCGGGATGTTGACCGGGTTGGGCAATACAGTGGAATCCACCTGGGCCGGTATCGTCGCCGGCAAGAGCGGGATTTCTCTTATCGATCATTTCGATACCTCCAATTACTCCACCCGTTTTGCCGGGCTTGTTCGTGACTTTGATGTCGAAGCCTACATGCCCGCCAAGGAAGCGCGGCGCATGGATGAATTCATCCAGTACGGCATTACTGCCGGACTTCAGGCCATGCAGGATTCCGGCCTGGTGGTCACACCTGAAAATGCACCACGTATCGGTGTCTCGATTGGCTCCGGCATTGGTGGGTTGAGTTCCATCGAGCGGAGCAAGGAAACGTTGATGGCCGATGGGCCACGCAAGATTTCCCCGTTTTTTGTGCCGGGGTCGATTATCAACATGGCTGCCGGCATGCTCGCCATTCGCCTCGGTCTCAAGGGGCCGAATATTGCCGTATCAACGGCATGCACCAGTGGTACGCATTGCATCGGTCTGGCGGCACGCATGATTGCCTATGGTGATGCCGACCTGATGCTGGCCGGAGGTGCCGAAAAAGCGTCCAGCCCTCTGGGCATGGCCGGATTTTCGGCTGCCCGTGCACTCTCTACTCGCAATGACAATCCCCAGGCTGCCAGCCGTCCCTGGGATCGGGATCGCGATGGTTTTGTGCTGGGCGATGGTGCCGGCGTGCTGATGCTGGAGGAATATGAGCACGCAGTGGCACGTGGTGCGCGTATTTATGCCGAGATCATCGGTTTTGGCATGAGTGATGATGCCTATCACATGACGGCACCTACCGAGAATGGTGAGGGGGCCGCTGCCGCGATGCGTAATGCCTTGCGCGATGCCGGCATTGCCCCGGAAGCCATCGACTATGTGAATGCGCATGGCACGTCCACCGATGCGGGGGACGTGGCCGAGTCGAAAGCAATCGAGTCAGTATTCGGGGATCATGCCCGCAAACTGGCCGTGAGTTCGACCAAGTCAATGGTTGGGCATCTACTTGGTGCTGCAGGCGCCGTCGAGGCGATCTTCTCGGTGCTGGCCATTGTGAACAATATCGCACCGCCCACCATCAACCATGATAATCCCGCGGAAGGCTGTACTCTGGATTACGTGCCCAACACGGCGCGGCCCATGAAGATTGATGTAGCGTTGTCGAATTCCTTCGGTTTTGGCGGCACCAATGGTTCTCTGATTTTCCGGCGCGTGTGAATGAGTCGACGCGTCTGGGTCAACGGAACGACATTTGAGGACGGCAATGCTGCAGCGGTAGCAGTGAC
>CAYGBB010000028.1:1334-8459 GCA_964347985.1 uncultured Moraxellaceae bacterium | reverse complement strand
GTCCGGTGTTGTTCGAGGCGCATCTTGCCCGTCTGGCGGCCAGTGCGGCCCACCTTGGCATTGCGTTTGATGCCAAGGCCACCGCTGTTGCTTTTGCCGGATTTGTCGCAGGCAGTGGCGATGCGGTGGCAAAGATCATTCTGACCCGGGGCTGCAGTGGGCGTGGCTATCTGCCCGATCCGGATGCAGTCCCCACCCTGATATTCTCCCTGCACCTTCCTGCATTTGCCCCTGCCGAGCTGGCCACGCAGGGGATAGTGACTGCCGTCTGCCAGCAGCCGCTCGGTATCAGCCCCTTGCTGGCGGGACACAAGCACCTCAATCGACTGGAGCAGGTGCTGCTGCGCCGGGAACTGGCGACGCATGTGCATGCTCACGAAGCCATAGTGTCGGATGTCGATGGGTACGTGATCGAGGGTGTGTTCAGCAATGTATTCTGGGTGCTGAAAGGCGTGTTACACACCCCGCAATTGAGCCGGGCCGGTGTGCGTGGTGTGATGCGCCAGGAGTTGTGTGACGAGGCGCAGCGTACCGGTATTCCGCTGGAAGAGGGCAATTATCGTCTTGCGGATGTCATGGCCGCTGACGAGGTCTTCTTCTGCAACAGCCTGTACGGTATCTGGCCTGTCCGGCGGCTGGCGGGGCATGAGCGTGTGCCCGGGCCAATCACCCGTCGACTTCAGCACCATTGGGATGAGATGCTAGACGCATCATGACACGCTCATCTTCGCCCAGGCGTCGCTGGCTTTTGCCCCTGGCACTATTTCTGCTGACCTTCCTGCCGACACTCTGGATTTACCAGGGCCTGTTTTCGCCCCTGCCATTACCGGTGGATGGTTACCGGCTGGAAATTGCCCGCGGGGCCTCATATTCCACCGTGATTGATACGCTGGCCGACAACAACATCCTGCCGAATCGATGGTTGGCGCGTGCCTGGTTGCGTGTGCAGCCGGGGGATAAAAAGCTGCGGGCAGGTGTGCTGCAAATCCGGTCTCCCCAGACCACGGTATCACTGCTGCGCCTGTTGCGTGAAGGCAAGCTGGCTATTGATTCACGTCTGACCGTGATTGAAGGAACAACCTACCGTGATCTTCGGCGGCAGCTCGCTGAGCATAAAAACATCAAGGTGACCGCCATACCGGATGATGCAGCCTTGCTGAATGCGCTGGGTGCCAATGAGCCAAGCCCTGAAGGTTTGTTTGCGCCGGATACTTACGACATTGCCGCAGGCGATACCGATATCGGTATTCTGAAAAAGCTTCATGACCGACAGCAAAAAATTCTGGCGGATGAATGGGCATCGCGTGTACCCGGGTTGCCCTATGCCACGCCGTATGAAGCATTGATCATGGCGTCGATTGTTGAAAAGGAAACTGGCGTCGCAGAGGAGCGCGCGCGTATTGCCGGTGTCTTTGTTCGCCGCCTGCAGAAAAACATGCGCCTGCAGACAGATCCGACGGTCATTTACGGCATGGGGCCGGGGTTCGATGGCAATCTCCGGCGTGCAGACCTCATGAGGGTGACTCCCTACAATACCTATCGGGTGAATGGCTTGCCACCCACGCCGATTGCCCTGCCTGGACGTGCCGCCATTCATGCTGCCCTGCATCCGGCCGAAGGCGATGAGCTTTATTTTGTGGCGCGTGGTGATGGCTCACATGAGTTCACGGCCACGCTGGAAGATCACAACCGTGCCGTGCAGCGCTATCAGTTGCAGCGTCAGTCAGAATATCGTTCGGCACCGGAATCCTGAGCATGAGCCTCAATCGTTTTATTTCACTGGAGGGCGGCGAGGGCGCGGGCAAGAGCACCTGCCTGGCGTTTATTCGCGACTTTCTCGTGCAGCGTGGCTTTTCACTGGTCGTTACCCGTGAGCCGGGTGGTACGCCTCTGGCCGAGGAAATCCGGACGCTGTTGCTGGCGCGTCGTGATGAGCCGGTAGCACCGAATGCGGAGTTGCTGCTGATGTTTGCTGCCCGTGCCCAGCACCTGGCCCAGGTGATCCAGCCGGCCCTGTCGCGCGGTGACTGGGTGTTGTGCGACCGCTTCACGGATGCGACCTATGCCTATCAGGGGTATGGACGGCATCGTTCAATGGAGACGATTGTCGCACTGGAGCAACTGGTGCAGGGCAGCCTGCGTCCGGGCCTGACACTGCTGCTGGACCTGCCGGTGCAGGAAGGCCTGGCGCGCGCCGAGGCGCGTGCCGAGAAAGACCGCTTTGAATCGGAACAGGACGATTTTTTCGAGCGTGTGCGCCAGGGCTATCGCGCTCGTGCGGCGGCGGAACCGCAACGCTTTCGTGTGATTGATGCCAGCCGCCCTCTGGTGGATGTGCAAGCGAGTATTGCACGGGTGCTTGATGACTGGTTGAAGGAGGGGATTCAGTGAGCGAGGCTGACATCAGGGTGCCTTATCCCTTTCATGCCTATGCCTGGCAGCATTCACTCTGGCAGCCGCTGGAGGAGTCTCTGGTGCAGAAGCGCCTGCCGCATGCATTGTTGCTGAGCGGTGCGGATGGCCTTGGCAAGGAGCGCTTCGCCAAGGCCTTTGCGGCACGCCTTCTCTGCCAAGTGCCGCGGGATGGAGTAGCTTGTGGGCAGTGCAAGAGCTGCAGCCTGCTTGCGGCGGGTACTCATCCGGACCTGATGTGGCTGACCCCGCTGACCGATGAAAAAACCGGCAAGACCGCCAAGGCCATCCGAGTGGACCAGGTGCGCGAGCTGGTCGGTTTTGCGGAAAAGTCTGCGCAGATGGGAGGGTGGCGCGTGGTCGTGGTCACGCCAGCGCATTTGCTCAATGTGCAGGCGGCGAATGCGCTGCTGAAGACTCTGGAAGAACCGGGGCGGGAGACCGTTCTGATGCTGCTGACGTCGCAGCCACTGAGTTTGGCACCCACTTTGCGCAGCCGCTGCCAGCAGCGGCACATGCCGATCCCGACTGATACCGAAGCCCTGGCCTGGCTGGCACCGCAGGTGGGGGATGAAGACAAGGCACGCCTGCTGCTGGCCCTGTCACGGGGTGCTCCGCTGGCTGCCCTGGTTTTGCGTGAGGCCGAGTGGTTTTCGCAGCGGGAAGGCCTGTTGCGAGACCTGCAGCAGTTGACACAACAGCGGCAAACGGCGCTGGCAACGGCCCAGCGCTGGCATTCCTTGGGGGCTGATGCCCTGTTGCGCGCATTGCTCAGTTTGCTTGATGATCTGGTGGTGGCGGCCAGCGGTGCAGCAGGAGTTGTCAAACACCGTGATCTCGCGCCTATAATCGAGCGCATGTCGGGCCAGTTCCAGCCGGCGTCCCTGCTGCATTTCCGCCAGGGGCTGGCAGACAGGCAACGGTTGCTGGCAGGCAATGTTCAGGGTAATGCTCTGATTGATGCCACATTTTCTGACTGGGTCGCACTGACTTCCCGTTGACCTTACAACAAGAATTTTTCAGGACACCCGCTTATGAACATGCCTCGTGCTGGCGGCATCATCAACCAGAGCTTCAAGGACAAGCAGGCGCTGTATTCCTGTTACATGCCGTTTGTGAAAGGTGGCGGACTTTTTCTTCCGATCACGCGTCAATGCAAGCTTGGCGAGGAAGTGTTTGTGCTGCTGACCCTGATGGATGACCCGGAGCGTATTCCGGTGACCGGCAAGGTCATCTGGATCAACCCGCGTAATCAGGGCATGCGTGCCGCGGGCATTGGTATCCAGTTGTCGGGTGAAGAAGGCGACAAGGCCCGTCGCAAGATCGAGACATACCTGGCGGGCTCTTTGCAGGCTGACCGCCCGACCCATACCATGTAAGGGCAGGGCAGCCAGTCCTGCAGGCCGGCTTCTTGCCGGCCTTCTTGTTTGACGTGTTTCAATTCCGCTTTACGTTTCCGGGCTTCCGGCTCCAGGGCTTTTCTGATGTTCATTGACTCACATTGCCATCTTGATCGTCTCGACTTTGCCAAGCTGGGTACTGACCTGGAGGGGGCACTGGCAACGGCGCGTGCTCGTGGCGTCCGGCATTTCCTCTGCATTGGCGTGGATCTGGAGACGCTGCCCAATGTGCTGGCAGTGGCCGAGGCCTATGAGGATGTATCGGCGTCGGTAGGAGTGCATCCCCTGCATCTGGATTCGCTGGAGCCTGAAATCGAGCAGCTGATTCAGTTGGCAGCACATCCCAAGGTGGTGGCCATCGGCGAGACAGGGCTGGATTACCACTACGATCAGGAGAATCCTTCGGATCAGCAGCGGCGCTTTCGCAAGCATATCGAGGCCTCCCGCCGTACCGGCAAGCCGCTGGTAGTGCATACCCGTGCCGCGCGTGTCGACACGATTGCGATCCTGAAGGAAGAAGGTGCTACAGCCGGTGTCATGCACTGCTTCACGGAGGACTGGGACATGGCCAAGGCAGCTCTTGATCTCGGTTTCTACATTTCGTTTTCCGGTATCGTGAGCTTTGCCAATGCGCAGGAGCTGCGTGAGGTGGCAATGAAGGTGCCGGCCGACCGCGTGCTGATCGAAACAGACTCGCCCTGGCTTGCACCTGTGCCTTATCGGGGCAAGACCAATCAACCGGCTTATGTGGTTGATGTGGCCAGGGCGGTGGCGGAATTGCGTGGTGTGACGATTGAAGTGCTGGGTGAGCAGACCTCGGAGAATTTCCGCCGTCTGTTTGGTGTTGGCTGATTATCAGATACGGGCTCAGGTACAGCCCGCAAAAAAGAACCCGGCGCCTGGGGGGGACACCGGGTCAAGACCAGTCAAGATAAGGTCAACACTCCCCGGTTGAACCAGTCAGCCGGGCATGTCATGAAGTATTGCTGACTTTTACAGCTTCGCCAGTGATTGCTGCCTCATTTTTCAGATCGCTTTTGTATAAACTCTGATTTGTGTCATTGATACCTGATGCCTTTTCCAGGACTGTGTAGTCATTGTGGTCGTCACCTGCCTATACTGGCTGCACGGCTTGTCGTCGGACTGGGAAGTCAGGACAATGCGCCTTTTAAAGCGGCTCCCTTTGAGCCAGAACGGACGGATAGAGGAACGGCAACATGAGTGACTTGGCCAAGGCCACCCAGAAAGCACGAGAGTTCCGGCAGCGCGAGCAGGCCATTCTGGACTGTGCCCTGCAGCTTTTCATCGAGCAAGGTGAAGACAGGGTCACCGTCGAGATGATTGCGGACAAGGTCGGCATCGGCAAAGGCACCATCTACAAGCACTTCGAAACAAAGAACGAAATCTATTTGCTGCTCATGATCCGTTACGAGGAAGAGCTGGCTGATCTGTTCCGCCGTGTTGATGCGCTGTCCGACAAGGAAGCCCTGATGCGCGAGTATTTCCGCTTTCGTGTCCAGGACCCGGACAAGTACCTGCTGTTTGATCGTCTGGAATCCAAGCTGATGGCAGACAAGGCAGTGCCGCAGTTGCTGGACAAGCTGCATGCCATCCGTGGCTCCAATTTCGAAAAGCTCACCAGCATCGTAAAGGCGCGTATTGACGAGCAGAAGCTGGCAGACGTGCCGCCCGAGTACCATATTTGTGCGGCCTGGGCACTGGCCCACGGTGCATCGGCACTCTGCAAGTCCGAGTTCTATCAGAAGTTCATCAAGGATCCGGACGATTTCTTCGACTTCCTGATGAGCGCCGGCCTGCGCATGGGTAACCGCACCCGCCACCAGAAGTAGGTTTGTCCTGATATCAGGGGCCGCTGCTCTGCCGGGTAGCGGCCCTTGTCATTGGCACGGGTGACAGGGTTTGTCCATGTCGTGCGTCACTTGACCTAGCTGGGGTCAGCCTTCAAAATGCGTGGCCTTTTCGGGTCAGGGTTCCATTTCCTGCCCACTCTACTCCCACATTGAACAACCAAGCCGAGGATTCCATGAAGGCTCTTGTTGCTGTCAAACGCGTTGTTGATTACAACGTGAAAGTTCGCGTCAAGGCGGACAAGACCGGTGTTGAGCTTGCCAACGTCAAGATGGCCATGAACCCGTTCTGCGAAATCGCTGTTGAAGAAGCGGTGCGTCTCAAGGAAAAGGGTATCGTGACCGAAATCGTGGTTGTGACTGTTGGCCCGACGGCCGCCCAGGAACAGCTGCGTACTGCGATGGCGCTTGGCGCTGATCGCGGCATCCTCGTTGAAACCGCTGAAGAAGTGCAGCCGCTGGCCATCGCCAAGATCCTCAAGGGTATCTGCGATCAGGAACAGCCCCAGCTGATCATTCTCGGCAAGCAGGCCATTGATGGCGACAATAACCAGACTGGCCAGATGCTGGCTGCTCTTGCTGGTTACGCCCAGGGTACCTTTGCTTCTGTCGTGAAGATTGAAGGTGGCAAGGCCCAGGTTACCCGTGAAATCGACGGTGGCCTGCAGACTGTCGAACTGAGCCTGCCAGCCGTGGTCACCACTGACCTGCGCCTGAACGAGCCGCGTTATGCCTCCCTGCCTAACATCATGAAGGCCAAGAAGAAGCCACTGGACACCAAGTCTCCGGCTGACTATGGCGTGAATGCTGCTCCTACCGTGAAGACCCTGAAGGTTGAGCCGCCTGCTGATCGCAAGGCCGGTATCAAGGTCAAGACCGTGGAAGAGCTGGTCGACAAGCTGAAGAACGAAGCGAAGGTGATCTGAACATGAGCATTCTCGTATACGCCGAACACGACAACGCCTCCATCAAGGGCGCCACGCTCAATACCGTTACCGCTGCCAAGGCTATCGGTGGCGACATCCATGTGCTGGTTGCCGGCCAGGGTTGCCAGGCTGCTGCCGAAGCTGCTGCCAGGATTGATGGCGTGAGCAAGGTGCTGGTTGCCGACAACGCCGCCTATGGTCATCAGCTGGCTGAAAACATCAGCGCGCTGGTTGCTGAACTCGGCAAGGGCTATAGCCACATCCTGGCACCTGCTACCACCAACGGTAAGAACTTCCTGCCGCGTGTGGCTGCCCTGCTGGACGTGAACCAGATCTCCGAAATCTCCAAGGTGGTCTCTGCCGATACCTTCGAACGTCCGATCTACGCTGGCAACGCCATCGCTACCGTGCAGTCCACGGATGCGATCAAGGTGCTGACAGTGCGCCCGACCGGTTTTGACGCTGCTGCTGCCACTGGTGGCTCGGCTGCTGTCGAGGCGGTGTCTGTGTCTGCCGATG
>CAYGBB010000028.1:0-1324 GCA_964347985.1 uncultured Moraxellaceae bacterium | reverse complement strand
TGCTGGCAAGTCGACGTTTGTGGGCGAAGAGCTGGCCAAGTCTGACCGTCCGGAACTCGCTGGTGCCAAGATTGTGGTGTCCGGTGGCCGCGGTATGGGCAACGGCGACAACTTCAGCATCCTGTACAGCCTCGCTGACAAGCTGGGTGCTGCAGTCGGCGCTTCCCGCGCTGCTGTGGACGCAGGCTTTGTGCCGAACGACATGCAGGTCGGTCAGACCGGCAAGGTCGTTGCACCGCAGCTGTACGTGGCCGTCGGTATCTCCGGCGCCATCCAGCATCTGGCAGGCATGAAGGACTCCAAGGTGATCGTGGCCATCAACAAGGATGAAGAAGCGCCAATCTTCTCCGTGGCGGACTACGGCATCGTGGGCGATCTCTTCGACATCGTGCCGCAGCTGGAAAAGTTGCTCTGATTGCCTGAGCAATACTGATCAGGCAAAAAGCCCCGCTCATGCGGGGCTTTTTGCTTTGTGGCGCCTGTGCAGAGTAAAAGAGGCTGGCTCGGCTTTTCCGATGAGCCTTGAGCCACATCGACTGACGTCAGAATCTAGAGTAATTACTCAGATTTCTCTTGGCAGCGTTCCTGATTTACGTACACTAGCCTCATCGTGACCGGAAGGTCGAGGCTTTTGGCGTGGAGGATGGGCCTGATGACGGAATCAAGAAACAAGGTGGCAAATGATGTGACGGTGGCCCTGGCGCCATTGTCGCGCCGCCGCTTTCTCAAGCTGGGGCTGTGGACCGCTGCGGGCGTGACAGCGGTGGCCGCGGGTGGTTTTGCGCTGCTGCGTCGCTCTCCACGTGACGGTCTGGCCATGCCGGAGGGACTGGCCTGGATGGAGCCCTCCCACTATCAGCTGTTCAGCCGTCTGGCCGAAGTGCTGCTGCCTACTGCTGGCACCGCCCTGTTTCCGGTGGAAAAAGTACCGGTCGTTGCCCATGTGAACGCCATTCTCGGTTCACTGGAACCGGACGTGCGAAAGCAGCTGGGCATGGGCCTGTCGCTGTTTGATAACGCCGCAGTGGTTGGACACTGGCGGCGTTTTGTCGATCTTTCCGATGCCGATGCGCTGGCCTATGTGACGGAGTGGGTGAACTCGGATGCCATGCCCAAGCGGGCCATCGGTTTTGTGGTCACCAAGCTCACGCATACCGGTTACTGGATGGACAGCCAGACGTGGCCAGCGGTTGAGTTTGATGGAGCGGTGACAAAGAAATGGGGCATTCCTTCGCGCGGTAACCAGCCGTTGCCGGTCTGAGCAATATTTCCCGTTTGATCATGCCGGCGGTTGCGCCGGCAACAGTCTGAACAGTATTGGTGG
>CAYGBB010000027.1:0-13541 GCA_964347985.1 uncultured Moraxellaceae bacterium | reverse complement strand
ATCGAATACTTGCTGCGCGGGGGTAAGGTGCCGGATGTGATCTGGGTCCCCTGTTTCCGCCAGCGGGATTTGCGGGCGGCGGTCCGCTATGCCCGCCGGCACAGGGTGCCGCTGGTGTTTGATCCGCTCATCAGCGCCTATGACAAGCAGGTGAGCGAGCGTCACAAGTTCTCGAAGGACTCGGCGCGGGCGCGTAGTCTGTTGGCATGGGAGCAGCACTTGTTCCAGGCGGCCGATTATCTGATTGCGGATACGCAGGGGCATGCCGACTATTTTCATGATGTGCTTGGTGTATCCCGTGAGCGCCTGCGGGTGATTCCGGTGGGGGCAGAAGAAGCCCTGTTTCGCCCGTACCCTTTGCCTGTGCGGCCTGCCGGCGAACCGCTGGAACTGGTGTTTTTCGGCACCTTCATTGGCCTGCAGGGCGTGGATGTGCTGGCGGAGGCCATACGCTCCTATGACGGCCCGCCAGTGCGCTGGCGCCTGATCGGGGAAGGGCCGATGCGTGAGCAGTGTGAGCAGGTTTTGCAGGGGTTCCCGCAGGAGCAAGTCAGTTTTGAGTCATGGGGGCCATTGCAGGAGCTGCCAGGTCGTCTGGTAACGGCGGATGCCATTCTTGGCATCTTCGGGACGAGTGACAAGGCGCTGCGCGTGATCCCCAACAAGGTTTATCAGGGACTGGCGCTGGCGCGACCTGTCATCACCGCCAGGACGACTGCCTATCCCGCCGGGCTGACGCAGGATGAAAGTGCCGGCCTGTTGTGGGCTGAGCCAGGCGATGCTGCCAGTATTTGTGCGGCAGTAAAACGCCTGCATGCGCACCGTGCCGATTTGCCTGTCATGGCAGCGGCAGCCCGGCAGACCTACGAGCAGCATTTTTCCAATCGCGTGATTGCAGATGTTTTGCGTTCATTGCTGAAGCTTTGATAAGGGAGTCAGTGATGACGCCACTGGTATCCATCATTATCACCAATTACAACTATGGCGCTTATATTGCCGAGGCCATCGAGTCGGCGCTTGCACAAACCTGTCGGGATTGTGAGGTGCTGGTTATTGATGACTCATCGACAGACAACAGCATTGAGATTGCCTCCCGCTATCCTGTGAAGGTGCTTCAGCAGGATAATTCGGGCGTATGTGTGGCACGAAACAATGCGTTGTCAGTGGCCACCGGGAAGTACGTGATGTTCCTGGATGCGGATGACCGTCTGGTGCCGACGGCGGTTGAGCATATGTTGTCCATTCTGCAGACACAGCCAGACAATATTGGATATGTATACGGACAAATGCGCTATTTCGGGCGCAAGGAAGGCGTGTTTGCCTCCATGCCGTTTGACGGAAAGAAGCTGGTTCGTGCCAACTTCATCTGTGCCTCCACCCTGATCCGGCGCGATACCCTGCTGTCGGTGGGGGGGTATGACGATGGTTTCCGCATGCTTCGCGAGGACTGGGAGCTTTATATCAGGCTCTTCACAAAGGGTTTTTCCGGTCGATTTTTACCGGAAGTCATTCTTGAGTACCGTAAACACAAAGAGCCAACCGGTAACACGACCAGACAGATCAAGACCCTGTCTATTGCCAAGCTTTTTTACCTGTACCCATCGCTGATCTGGCGGCTTTTTATCCGGCATCCGCTTCGTTATGGCGTAAGGATGATCACGGCCAGAGTGTGGGAGACGGTAGGCAAGTATGGCCCCAGGGTGGAGTTGTCGCATTTGCGTGTCATTAAGGATGCAGCAGTACGTTGACAGGTAATGGGCGGTCATCCACTAGAAAAGGGCATGTGGCTTAACGTTGAGGTGTCTGGCTGGTGGGTATTTGGTCCGGTGAATTGGTCGCCATTAAAAGTCCGCCGCTCACAAAAAGAAGAGACAGGAAATAGCTGCTGAAAATGGTGAGGTCGAATATGCCATGAAAAAGCAGCTGCATGAAAATGGAGAGGCCAAGAAGCCGCAGGAATGTATTCCGGATTTCCGGATCATTGCTGTCGGTGCTGGCGCCTCTCCAGAAGAAGCTTATGCCGATTGCCCAGAGCAGGCAGCCAATGATCCCAAGGGAATATAGCCCCTCAAGCATGATGTTGTGTGGGGTGCCCAGTTTTTCACCCATGACACTCTGAGTGATCCCGCCCATCTCAATTGCAAATGTTCGGGCACCGTGACCCCATACGGGAGCATCCATGATGGCCGACCAGCTCAGTTTGTAGAGGCTCAGACGGTAGGTGGAGATGTTGTTGAAGTAGGCGAAATTTTCCTTGAGAAGAAGTGATGTGGCCACCATGAATACGGAGGCGGACATCGCTAAGGCAATCGTGAACTGAATGGCTGCCCTTTGCTGTGAGGGCTTTCTGGTGAACATGAATGTCACCAGGAAAATGCTGGTGAGCATTGAGCTGAAAAGGGCGCCTCTGGATAAATTCGTTATCAGCATGAAGGCTATCAGGCAAACGAATATGCCAAAAGATACCGTGCGCCGCAGCTTGGTGTCCGATGACAGTGCTGCGACAAACGATGTATTTGCAGTTATCGCAACGGCAAGTCCCCAGCTGTTTTCATTGGCAAGTCCCGAGATCTGGCTGAAGTTTGAGCTCATAAGGTGGCTTGGCAGGGATGGTATCGATGCCATGGCAGCAATCGCTGCCAGGAAGACCAGGGCAATGGCGTGTTCTGTGGCTCGCAATAGCCGCTGGTTGGAATGGATGGCGAGGTGAAGGAATAACGTCCCCGTCATGAGGGCAAGAATAATATTCCTGATGACGACCCAGCTTTTTTCGGGGTGCAGGGAGGAAACGGCCGCGACGGCGACTCCTGCTATCAGGAGTGCAGCTGGCTTGCAGAGGCTGGCGGCCTGTTTGATAAAGGTCTTTCGTGCAACCAGAGCCATAATGAATGCAGCAGCCAGCAAGATACTGGCCGTTCGCAGGCGCTCAATGGGCATCACCATCACGCTAGTGATCAGAAGGGTGAGGGTGGCTGATTCGAGATACCCTTTGAGGGATGTTTTCATGGGAACAGTGTCTTGTTATTCGCTCATTGCCTGCAGCAGGCGGTCAACGGATGATTCCCATGTAAAGCGTGCGATGTTGGCATGTCCCTGCGCGGAGAGCCTTTCCCTCAGCGCATGATCCTGGCTCAGGAGGGTGATGGCATCAGCCAGTTCCGCAACATTGCCTGGCTCACACAGGATTGCTGTTTCCATGTGTGTGCAAAATTCCTCGTGCCCGCCAATCCGGGTGGCAATTACAGCAGCGCCACATTGCATGGCCTCGGATGCCGTGAGCCCCCAGCCTTCACTCAGGCTGGGCGCAATGAATAACGCTGAGCGGTTGTAGGTGGCACGCAGCTCGGACTGAGTCGGTGTTTGACGGTAAGAGATCCATTCCGGCAGACATTCAGGACGCGGTGGTACCCCGAATGCCTCTGCAGTGATTGCGGGATTCATCTGTCTGGCAGTTACAAGGGCGGCAATGCCATCATTGCTCCCTTTGACGGGGAGTGAGCTGTAGAGCATGGATACGTGGGCGGGGTTTCGCTCCGAGATGGGGGTATCGATGCCGAATTTTTCGAAATCAAGGCCATTGGGGATGTAGGTAGACTCTACCCCTTCCTTCCCGAGTTCAGTTTGAATCCATTTTGAGATCGATATTTTCTTTAGCGGAAGCTTCCATGTTTCCCGGACTCGCTCATCAGCGCCGCCCCACGTTTCAATACCTTGAACAAGATAGAACTTCTTTCCTTTGGAGTCGGGAAGTTTGTGTACCTGTTCTGCCGTTAGCCATAGCGTAGCGACAATCACGTCGGCATCAGGGATGAATGCGGGGTGAATAAGCGGGACCCATCGGCTATCGATATTGCTGTCCAGCGTGAACCAGCGTCCCGGTTTCCAGCGGAAGGTGAGCAGTCGCGAGATGTAGCGTGACAAGGCTCGCCTGAATGAAGATGCAGGATGCCGTTCAATGGCTGAGCCAACATAGGCCAGATGGATCAGGGTGATCGTGTGGCCGGCGCGAGACAGGTGATTGGCATATTCATAGACAATCTTGAATCCACCGGATGGGTTGCGTGCTCCGCCTGGCAGAACAAATGTAATTTTCATACGGAGTTGTGCTCTGACGTACTGATGCCAGCAGTGATGATGATTTTGTTGATTCTTGACCTGAAGGTATGGGTCTCGAAGGATTTCATTCTTCCTTTTTCGGCAATGGCCTCGGCCTTGTCGTTCGCAATCGTGAGGTGTTCAATCTCCGATGGTGCACGGAAAATAAAAACTTCTTCTCCTTCCCTGAAGTTGAGGGAAGTGTCCGGTGTTGCATTCATCAGCAGGCATGCACCGTGGATGGTAGCGTCAAAACATCGCTGGGGCATGCCATTGACGACATTCGTTTCGTTCATGATATTCAGGACAAACTTGTGTTGTGCGTATAGCTGTCTGGTTTTCCTGATGGAAACGCGTCGCTGGATGATGGTCGCCTTCGGATTGTCGAGCCTTGGCCAGCCCGGTCCGATCACAAGTATCGGGTGCTCTATTTTTTCAATCAGTTTTATTCTTTCCGGGGAGGGGGCTCCGATAAAAAGAATCTCGTCCCGGCGGGTTTTCCATGCTGGTAGCGGGTGCATGGGAGGATTCGCGGCCAGGGGCAGATAGTGGCCGGTAAGGCCTATCCGTTCGGCAAGGGGGATAAGGCCGGTGTCGGTGAAATAGAAACGATTGACGGCGGTATTCCTGGCAAGCCGGTCCTCGAATTTGTCGCCAATCCACTGGACGGTGGGAATACCCGAGTCAATCAGGAGCTGGTTTATGGCGGGCTCGAGATAAAACAAATCAACAATCAGGATGAGTTCGGGCTGGTAGCGGCGAATGGCAGACGCAAGGCCATCATGGACCAGTTGCCGTACACGGGGATGATTTTTGCCAAACAGGTGGCCGGCAAGACGAGCCGGAAGGTTGTGGTGTGTCAACGAGAAACCGGCCGCATCATCGCCAGCGGCCTTGAGGACATCTTCATACCAGTGCAGGATGCCGCCCCGCTTGCCAATGATCAGCAGACGCTTCATCGGCTCTTACCTGGATAAGTGGCGAGTTGGCGGTAAACCCCGAGTGTTTCCTGGCACATGGATGCCAGCAGGAAGTCCTTGCTCTCGGGGACTGTTCCAGGTGCCGACAGTTGCTGAAGGGTCTGCAGACGAAGCCTGTCCGTGTCCTGATCGGGAATCTGTCCCTCTGGCCATATTCTGGCAAGAATTTCCCCGGCCCCGCCCTTGTTCCAGGCAATGACCGGTCGCCCGAGCCGTAATGCTTCCAGAACAGTGCGCCCGAAGGATTCCGGCTTGCTGGAGAGGGAGTAAACAATATCACTGACGGCAAAAATGTCGCGAATATCATTGCGCAGACCAGTGAAGGTGATGTCAGCGTCAAGCCCCAGGTCTGTCACCTGCTGTTTTAGTCCATCCAGATAGCTCTGCTTTTTAGCCTCGGCGCCACCTACAATCAAACCATGCACGGGCATTCCTTCTTTTTTCAGTGCATCGATCAAGCCGATAAAGGCTTCATGCCCTTTAAGACGGGTAATGCGCCCGGGAAGGGTCAGTACCTTTTTGCCGGTCAGTTGCGGATAGTCAGTGCACCATTTCGCCAGCCATGCGGATGAAGGCTGGTAGCCGTAGGGAAACTCGTCAGGATCGACGCCCCGGTAAATCAGCTCAACATGCTCCGGCGGGCACGCGGGATAGTTTTCAAGAATGTACTGGCGCACCGTTTCCGAGACAGCAATCACCTTGTCGCCCTTCGTCATGATGGCGCTGTAGGGGCTGACGGAGTAAAGGCCATGCACCGTTGTCACAAAATGGGGGTGCATGGACGGATTCATGCGGCGCAGGGCGAGCCAGGCCACCCAGGCAGGGATACGTGAGCGGGCGTGAACAATGTCTGGCTTGATGGTTTCCAGCAAACGCCGGAATGGACGTACCTGGAAAAGACTGAAAACCGATTTTCGATGCACGGGCAGTGTGATGTGCTCGCTGCCTTCGCGTACCAGTTGCTCGACCAGTCGGCCCCCGCTGGAGATCACGATGGAACGATGACCTGCCGCAACCAGGGCGCGGGCTATTTCCAGGGTGCCACGCTCAACACCGCCTGAGTGCAGTGCAGGCAGTGTTTGAACGACCGTCAGTGTCTTTTCCATTTCTTCTTTTCTTCGTACAAGTGCGGCTCGCCAGCGGGTCGTGTCTTGAAGCGGCGGTGGGACCACATGTATTGCGCTGGTGCGCGTCGGATAAGGCGCTCCAGTTCGTGATTGATACGTGTGGCATCGGCGATGTCGTCGCCGCTGGGGTAGTCGGTCAGCGCGGGCGTAATCAGGAAGCGGTAGTTTTCCGTATCGCCGTCCCGGCAGAAGTGGATCAGCATCACGGCAGAGTCATTCACCTGGGCTAGTCGTGCCGGCGTGGTGATCGTGGCGGCGGGCACACCAAAGAAGGGGGCAAAAACACTGTGCTTGCGGCCGAAATCCTGGTCGGGCGTATACCAGACAATATGACTGCTCTTGAGGGCCTTGATGAGCAGGCGCATGTCACGGTAGGGGATCGTCCAGTGATGATAGCGTAGCCGGCGGCGGGTCATCATGTATTCAAAAACGGCATTCTTCTGTGGACGGTAAACGGTGTCGACCTTGAAGTGCAGTGATGCCATGGCAGCGCCGAGGTCGAGCAGGCTGTAATGGGCGCCGAGGAGCAGGATGCCTTTGCCGCGCTCCTGCATGGCGCGCAGGTGTTCGAGTCCTTCAAACGTGATGCGGTGCCGATAGTACTCGGGAGTGCGGAACCAGGCGTTGGCGGTTTCAAAAATGCCAATGCCGGCATTCCGGAAGGTGGCACGTGCCATGGTCTCGCGTGCCGTTGCATCAAGCTCCGGGAAGCACCGCTGCAGATTGATCAGGGTGTCATTGCGACGTTGCACGACCAGCTGCCACGCCAGGCTGCCCAGTCCGGCACCCAGACGGCGCTGCAGGCCCCAGGGCAGTTTTGCCATGGTCCAGAAGAGTCCGATCAATAGCCACGCCGCCCAGTAGCGCGGTGCAAGCAGTGCCTTGCTGAATGCTGGTGGTGTCATCAGTCGAAAAGGGTTTCCCAGGCAGGCTGCCCTGTCTCAGGGTAAAGCAGCGGCAAGGCTTCGGTGAGGGGAGGGTGTTCCGGTTTCATTCCCTCTTTTTCCAGATGGGCCAGTACCTGGCGTCCAAGGTTGGGTGCGAGTGTCATCTTGCAGGGCCACACCACGATATTGTTGCCGTGAACATCCACAAAGGCATTTTCGGGCTTGAAGAGACCGCGCTCACCATCCGGCAGAATGCGATCAATTTTCAGTGTCTTGAAGCGGGCGCCGCGCAGATCCACCCAGGGCAGCATTTCCTTGAGCTCATGTTGCACATGTTCGATCTGCAGGCGGTCGTCACGCAGTGCCCCTTCCTCGGCCTGTTCCCCACCGACATACCATACCCATTCCCCGTCACGCGTGGGGTGGCTGGTAATGGTCAGGCGCGGGCGGGTGCTACTGCCGAGGCAGTGTGCATAAAGTGCAGGCAGCCGGGGGTGCTTGATCAGCACCATGTGGATCGGGCGGCGCTCCATGACAGGCTGACGCAAGCCCAGGTCTTCCAGTAGGGCCTGATTGCCGTTCCCGCCGGCAAGGATGACGCGGCGGGGGCGGATGCGCAGTGGTTCCATGCCGGCGGCAGTAATGAAGACGGCGGTGGTGTTGTGGCGATCATCCGTTTCCAGATGACAGTTTTGCTGGCTGACTTTGTAAATGCAGCTCTTGTGTGGAGTGGTCAGGCGCTGCACAAGGGATGGCATGTCGATGACCAGGTCAGACAAGCGGTAGACGTTGCCTTCAAAGGCCTTGTTCTGGAACACGGCCGGGCGTGCTTCGCCCTCGACGGGCTCGACCTGGCCGGTAATCAGGCGGGAGGCAAAAAAAGTGGTGGCGCGGGCTGCCAGGCTGGGTTCCGACCAGAGGTACTGGGACTCGGCAAGCATCTTGACCCCCCCCAGATTGACGTCTCCGCGGTCATGAAGGCAGTCACGCCACAGTGCGGGCATGTCATCAAGGTCTTCGACATCACGCAGCATGGCACTCAGGCCGAATTTCAGGCCGCCATGAATGATGCCGTTGGCATTGAGGGTTTCATGGCCGCCCAGCTTGTCCTGCTCGAGCAAGAGTACGCTGTAACCAGCGGCGCGCAGGCGGTTCAGCAGCCAGAGACCGGCGATACCGCCGCCAAAAATCAGAATATCCGTTTCTATTGTACGCATGGAACGAAAGTCTATTTGAGTTGAGGGATGCCAGCCAGCAGGGCCGGCTTCCGATACAATGCCTGCATTCTATCCGGCGATGCGTGATTGTGGTCCGTTTTCTTTACAGTCTTTTGTTTCATCTGCTCCTGCCGCTGCTCCTGCTGCGCCTGCTCTGGCGCAGCTGGCGTGCCCCCGAGTATGCCCGGCGCTGGCAGGAGCGTTTCGGCATGGGTATTCCGGCCCAGTCGGGAGGGCTCTGGGTGCACGCTGTTTCCGTGGGGGAGACGCTGGCCGCGGCACCACTGATCAATGCCTGGCGGGTGGCACATCCGGGTGAGCCCGTGTTTGTCAGCACCATGACGCCAACCGGCTCGGCCCGGGTGCGGGCTCTTTGGGGGAGTAGCGTTGGGCATGCATATGCCCCCTATGACCTGCCTTGGGTGTGGCTGTTGTTCATGCGCCGTGTGCGGCCACGCGTGCTGGTCATCATGGAGACCGAGTTGTGGCCCAACATGCTGGCGGCCGCACGGACAAGGGGGATTCCGGTGGTGCTGGCCAATGCACGGCTCTCCGAGCGTTCGGCCCGTGGGTATGGCCGGGCCGGTTGGCTGACACGACCGATGCTGGAGAATTTATCGCTGATAGCGGCCCAGGATCAGGCTACGGCCAGCCGTTTTCTGGGGCTGGGGGTGCCCGCAGAGCGGGTGAGCGTAGCGGGCAGTATCAAGTTTGATCTGGCCCCTCCGGCTGATTTGCACGACCAGGCATCGGCCTTGCGTTCGACCTGGCGGCTGGAGGGGCGTCCGGTGCTGGTCGCCGCCAGTACGCATGAGGGCGAGGATGAGATGCTGCTGGCAGCCTTTGCCAGGGTGCGCCAGTGCTACCCGGAGGCGTTGCTGATTCTGGTGCCGCGTCATCCCGAGCGCTTTGACAGTGTGGCCCGGCTGGTGCGGGAGCAGGGTCTGTCACTGTGCCGACGCAGCCGGGGTGAGGCGGTTGTCCCCGGGGTGGCAGTATTCCTGGGCGACTCCATGGGGGAGTTGCTGCTCTGGTTTGCCCTGGCTGATGTGGCGTTTGTCGGTGGCTCGCTGGTACCGGTTGGCGGCCATAACATGCTGGAACCCATCGCACTGGATGTGCCTACGGTATGCGGGCCGCATGTGTTCAATTTTCAGGTGATTGCCGATGAGCTGGTGCAGGCGGGTGCATTGCAACTGGTCCCTGCAGAGGCACTGGGCGAAGTGCTGATTCATCTGGTCGAGACGCCTGCCCTGGCCATGGCCCAGGCCGCTGCCGGGCATGCCGTGATGGCGCGTAATCGCGGGGCGCTGGCACGCCAGCTGGCCCTGATTGAGCAGGTCATGAGCGGACCGGCCACCCATGAGCATTTGCGACCATGAACCTGTTATTGCTGACGGCAGGGGATTGCCCCGAGCCAGGGCTGGCTCGCCTGTCGGGGCGTCGCCTGAAACACGTACAGGATGTGCATCGTGCGGCCGTCGGCGATACCTTGCGAGTCGGCATGCTGGGCGGACTCATGGGCAGCGCCACGATTCTGGCGCTGAGCCGGGATGAGCTGGTGCTGCACCCGGTGCTGGATACGGCCCCTCCGGAAAAGTTGCCGCTGACATTGCTGCTCAGCCTGCCGCGCCCGAAAATGCTCAAACGCATTTTGCAGACGGTGGCGACGATGGGGGTATCCCGTCTGGTGCTGATGAACAGTTATCGTGTGGAAAAAAGCTTCTGGGATTCGCCCTGGCTGGAACCGGAGGCCCTGAACGAGCAACTGGTGCTGGGTCTGGAACAGGCACGGGACACGATATTGCCCGAGATACTGATCGAGCCACTGTTCAAGCCCTTCGTAGAGGATCGCCTGCCGGCACTGTGCCGCAATACTCGTTGTTATGTGGCGCACCCAGTGGCGGACATGCATTGTCCCGTGGCGCTGAATCAGCCACTTACGGTGGCGATAGGGCCGGAGGGCGGCTTTATCCCCTATGAGGTGGAGCGACTGGTGGAGGCCGGCTTTGAGGCGGTACACATGGGTACGAGGATCCTGCGGGTGGAAACAGCGGTGACCGCACTGGTGGCACGTTTGTATGTGTGAATGCTGGTACTGCAAAAACAAACAGGGCCGCATTTGCGGCCCTGTTTGTTTTTAGCAGAAGAAACGGTTACGGAAGCTGCACTCAGCGTTTTTTCGCTGGCGTAATCACTGGTGCGGACTCGACTTCTTTTTCCGGAGCACTGACCACGCTGGCATTCGGATCCAGCCAGCCGTTCAGTTCACGGATATCCACTTCGGAAAGCTGGCCGCTGGCCGACTTCAGGCGCAGGCTGTTGATGACATAGTCATAACGGGCATTGGCGTAATCCCGCTTGGCCGCATAAAGGTTACGCTGTGTCAGCAGTACGTCCACAATGTTGCGTGTGCCTACTTCGTAACCGGCTTGTACTGCGGCCAGTGACGATTCGTTGGAGGTTACCGCCTGTTTGCGGGCCTCAACGCGATAGGCATCGGCGGAGACATTCAGGAAGGCGGTCCGGGCGTTGTTGACCACGGCACGTTCAGTGGCGGTGAGCTGGTCCTGGGCGGCCGCTTCACGGTAGCTGGCCTGTTTGCTGGCAGCATAGGTTCGGCCACCGGCAAACAATACCCAGTTGGCCTCAACACCGTAGCTGGTGGTCGTGCCGTTCTGGAAGGCCAGTGTGTTGGTGGAGGGGACGTCGCGATCGACATTGTTGTAGCTGCCGTACAGATCGACCGTAGGCAGATGCCCGGAGCGGGTTTCACGTGTCACGGCGCGGGCAGTCTGATAGGTCTGCTGGGCAGCCGCCAGATCCGGGTTACGCTCCCTGGCCAGCTTCGCCCAGGCGTCCGGGTCGGCTGGTGTCGGTTTGACCAGTGGCGCGTCCGGCTTCAGGGCGGCCAGACGACCTGGCGCTTCGCCAATAATGGCATTCAGGTTTTCCTGGGCGGTACTGAGGGCTGCTTCGGTCGAGATGCGGCCGGCGCGAGCGCCATCATGAGCGGCACGGGCTTCCAGAACATCGGTTATTGCAATCAGGCCAACATCAAAACGTTGTTGCGCCTGATCCAGCTGGCGGGCAAAGGCGGCTTCTTCCGACTGGGAATAGGCCAGGGATTCCTGGGCGCTCAGTACGGCGAAGTAGGCCTGGGCCACTCGCAAGGCAAGTTGCTGTTCCTGGCTACGGAAGGCGGCTTCGGCCTGTGAACTTACCGCCTTCGAGCGCTGGTAGGCATACCAGGCGTCCGCACGAAACAGTGGCTGGGTCAGCTTGGCACCATACTGGGTGCTCTGGAAGTCGGTACTGGCCGCAGCGCCGAGATCTGACTCGAATTCATTTTCCGAAAAACTGCCGGACAGGCCTAGGGTGGGCAGCAGGCCGCCACGGCCAATGGCAACACTCTGTTGCTCGGCCTCATAGTTGTTGCGTGCCGCCGACCAGTTCGGGTCATTCTGGCGTGCCTTGGCATAAGCCTCGGCAAGGTCGAGGGCGAATGCGGAGGAGTGGGCCATTCCGAGGGCAAGAGCCAAGCCGGAAAGCACGGGACGGATGCGCATAGAAGGATACTCATCGGTATGTGCAAAAAAGTGGTTATCGAGGTTATGCCCTACCCTGATTGAACGCAAGACGGGAGCTTGAGCCAGATACAGGACGGGGAGGGGCGTCGTCGGGGGTGCCGGCTGAAATCCTCAATATTTGCGCGGGATTTATTGCCCGGTCGTTGCCTTGCCCGGCTCCGGAGGGGTCGTTATAGTGGCCGCCTGCCTGCCGCCAGCCGACACATCTGCTGCAGCCCGAAGAGGCTGCATGTTTCCGGTGTCGTGTCTCGCGGCTTCTTTGTCTTTGTTGTCCCCCGGATATCCAGTCTCATGAACGTGCCTGAACAGTCCCTCAGTCAATCCGCACGCGTTGACAGTGCCGCTCTTGCTCCCTTCCCGGCCTCACGCAAGGTATATGTAGAAGGGTCTCGCCCTGATATCCGGGTACCCATGCGCGAGGTCACGCTGACCGATACCCCGACCGGCCTGGGCGGGGAAAAGAATGCACCGGTACTGATTTATGACACCTCCGGTCCGTATACCGACCCGGCGGTGAAGATCGATATCCGCCAGGGCTTGCCCAACGTGCGTGGCAAGTGGATTGAAGAGCGTGGTGATACTGAGATCCTGAGTGGCCTCAGTTCCGCCTATGGCAATGACCGCTTGCATGATCCGGCGCTGGCACATTTGCGTTTTGCGCACCTGAGTGCGCCGCGTCGTGCCAGGGCAGGAGCCAATGTTTCGCAGATGCATTATGCGAAGCGCGGCATCATCACGCCGGAAATGGAATACATTGCCCTGCGCGAGAACATGAAGCTGCAGGAAGCGCGTGCCGCCGGCCTGCTTGCACAGCAGCATCCCGGGCAGAGCTTTGGTGCCTCCCTGCCGAAAGAAATCACGGCAGAATTCGTGCGCAGTGAGGTCGCCCGCGGCCGTGCCATCATTCCCGCCAACATCAATCACCCTGAACTGGAGCCGATGATTATCGGCCGTAACTTCCTGGTGAAGATCAACGGCAACCTTGGCAACTCGGCGCTGGCCTCTTCCATCGAGGAAGAAGTGGAAAAAATGACGTGGTCGATCCGCTGGGGTGCCGACACCGTCATGGATCTTTCCACTGGCAAGAACATTCACGAAACGCGTGAATGGATCCTGCGTAATTCCCCCGTGCCCATCGGTACCGTGCCGATATACCAGGCACTGGAAAAAGTGGATGGCGTGGCGGAAGACCTGACCTGGGAAATCTTCCGCGACACCCTGATCGAGCAGGCCGAGCAGGGCGTTGACTACTTCACCATTCATGCGGGCGTGCTGCTGCGTCATGTGCCGCTCACCGCCAAACGCGTGACCGGCATTGTCTCGCGGGGTGGCTCCATCATGGCCAAGTGGTGTCTGGCGCATCACCAGGAAAATTTTCTGTACACGCATTTTGAAGACATCTGCGAAATCATGAAGGCCTATGACGTGTCCTTCAGTCTCGGTGACGGCCTGCGTCCCGGCTCGATTGCCGATGCCAATGACGAGGCCCAGTTCGGCGAGCTGGAAGCACTGGGCGAACTGACCAAGATCGCCTGGAAGCATGATGTACAGACCATGATCGAGGGTCCCGGCCACGTGCCCATGCACCTCATCAAGGAAAACATGGACAAGCAGCTGGCCTGCTGTGACGAAGCACCTTTCTATA
>CAYGBB010000026.1:0-13975 GCA_964347985.1 uncultured Moraxellaceae bacterium | reverse complement strand
GCAAAGGCCCCCGTGAAGGCGCCAGCAAAAGCTCCGGCCAAAACGCCGGCAAAGACTCCAGCTAAACCGGCAAGCACACCTGTGGCCAAAAAGCCGGCACCCGCCAAGGCCCCGGCCAAACCCGCAAAGGACACTGCCACCACCGGAAAAGCCCCGGTGAAAACACCGGTTAAACCCGCCACAGGCAAGGCCCCGGCCAAACCTGCCGCCAAGCCTGCCAGCAAACCAGCGAGTACGTCAGTGAAAACTCCGGCGACAAAGACGCCAGCGCCCAAGGCAAAGGTCACACCGCCTGAAGCAAAGCCCGCAACAAAACCTGCATTAAAGCCAGAGCCCCGTCCTGCTGCCACCAAGGCGAAGGAAGCGGCTCCCTCCCCCACTCCCTCTGTCAGTAAAGCCGTACCTGTGAAAACTGAAACCAGCAAACCCGTTGCACCCAAGGCTGCCCCGAAAGCAGCAACCGCCAAGCCCAAGCCCCTGCCAGCCTCCACTGCCCTGATACACGGATCCCATCCCTATCAGGAAGAAAAGGGCGAGGAATACATGAACCCCAGGCAGCGGGAGCACTTCACCCAGATCCTGCAGTCCTGGAAGCGTGAGCTCATGCGGGAAGTTGACCGGACTGTGCATCACATGCAGGACGAGTCGGCCAATCTGCCTGATCCGAATGACCGCGCCACCCAGGAGGAAGAGTTTTCCCTGGAGCTGCGCACCCGTGACCGCGAACGCAAACTCATCAAGAAGATAGACCAGACCATTGATCGTATCGAAAAGGATGACTACGGTTTTTGCGATGACTGCGGTGTGGAGATCGGCATTCGCCGCCTGGAAGCACGCCCTACTGCAACCCTCTGCATTGATTGCAAGAGTCTGGCGGAAATCAAGGAAAAGCAGATCGTGGGCTGATCCTTGCCCATAACTTGTTCTGCCCGAAACGTGCCGCCTTGCGGCACGTTTCGTTTGCAGCCCGCCTGTCTGACGCTATCCACACCATCATGCCCCTGACCATCGGCCGCTTTGCGCCCTCGCCCACAGGCCCCCTGCATGCCGGCTCCTTGCTGGCGGCGGTGGCGAGCTATTGTGAGGCCCGCGCCGCCGGTGGCCGCTGGCTGGTCCGTATGGAGGATCTGGATCCGCCACGCGAAATGCCGGGAGCCGCCGACCTGATCCTGCGTCAACTTGAGGCCTGCGGCCTTGAATGGGATGGCGAGGTCCTCTACCAGAGCCGGCGCCATGCAGCCTATGAGGCCGCACTGGATCAACTCCATCAGCAGGGCCATGTCTTCTGGTGCCGATGCTCGCGCACCGATCTGGCGCGACAGCCGCAGTCCACCTATCCGGGAACCTGCCGGGCATTCACTTCACCACGAACCGATGCCGCCATTCGGCTGCGAGTCCCACCGGGTCTTGTGAGCTTTACTGACAGTGTATTCGGGCGGCAGCAAGAAGAAGTTGCCCACACTGTCGGTGACTTCATCCTGAAACGGCGGGATGGGCACTATGCCTACCAGCTGGCTGTCGTCGTGGATGATGCCGAGCAGGGCATCACTGACATCGTCCGGGGTGCCGACCTGCTCGACAATACCGCTCGCCAGATCCTTCTGCAGCGCTGCCTTGACCTGCCCTCCCCCCGCTATACCCACCTGCCACTTGTCGTCCATGGCGATGGCACCAAGCTGTCCAAGCAAACCCATGCGCCGGCACTGCCACTCTCCGGCACGGCATCGCTGCTGGTGCAGGCACTGCTCATGCTGGGCCAGGATATTCCTGCCGACATGGCCACTGAGCCTCCCGCCACGATCTTGCGCTGGGCGGTGGCTCACTGGCAGTTGGCCAGGGTCCCCAGACACCCGGTGATCCTGCCAGCAAACTGAACCAGCACACTTCCACCTCCCTACCCAAACTGTTACCTTGGGTAACGCCACAGACCATCAGTCATGCCATGTACATTGATCGCCTAGTCCTCCTCTTCATTGCCGGCGCCTATCTGCTGTCGCCCTCAATTATCGAGTGGTGGAGTGATGGTGGCACGGCCTGGTACAGACCCTACCTGATCTGGCTGGCCCTGATCGGGCTCAGTTACTGGATTGGCAAAAGCCGTGATCTCAAAGACCTCTAGACATGAAAGCACCTGGCTCGACATGCCCTGCAGCCGCGAGGATTTCCGGCCATGATATTCAGCCCTGGTGAGCTGCTGGCCCTGGGGGTCGGCTACCTGCTCGTGCTCTTTCTGGTCGCCTACCTGAGCGAGTCTGGCCTGGTGCCAGTACGCTGGGTACGGCATCCGGTGGTCTATGTCCTGTCACTGGGTGTCTACGTCAGCGCCTGGGGCATCTATGCCGTCGTGGGCTTTGCCCACCAGAGCGGCTACAACTTCCTGGCTTTTTACCTCGGCATCTCCGGGTCTTTCCTGCTGGCACCCGTTCTGCTGGCACCCATCCTGCGACTGGCCAAAACCCATCAACTGGGCTCGCTGGCCGATCTTTTTGCCTATCGCTACCGCAGCCAGCTGGCCGGCTCCCTGACCACAGTGGCCATGGTCGCCGGCATGATGCCGATTCTGGCCATGCAGATACGGGCCGTGGCCGAATCGGCCGACATCCTGATCCCGGGTCTTGAGCACCAGTGGCTGGCGCTGGTCTTTTGTGTGGTCATCACCGCTTTTACGGTCCTCTTCGGTGCCCGTCATCTCTCCCCGCGCGAAAAGCATGAAGGCCTCGTGGTGGCGATTGCCCTTGAGTCGGTGATCAAGTTCATTGCATTGGCGGCGGTCTCCTGGTTTGCCCTGAACAATGTTTTCGACGGGCGCGAGGGCTTGTCCAGCTGGTTAAGCGCCAACCCGCAGGCACTGCGCATGCTTTATGAGCCCCTCAAGGGCGGTTTCTGGCACAGCCTGATTCTGGCGTTCCTGTTCTCGGCGGTGGTCATGCCCTACATGTACCAGATGGCATTTACCGAGAACGTCAACCCGCGAGCCCTGGTCACGGCCAGCTGGGGGATGCCCCTCTACCTGTTCGGCATGGCACTGGCGGTCCCGCTGATCCTGTGGGCGGGCCTTCGCCTCAAGGTAGGCATTGCACCTGAATACTTCACGATGGGCGTGGCACTGGCTTCCGAGTCGCGCTGGCTGCCTCTACTGGTGTTTGTGGGTGGGCTGGCGGCGGCCTCCGGCATCATTATCGTGAGCACCCTGGCCATGGCCTCCATGATGCTCAACCATCTGGTCCTGCCGGTGTACCAGCCCCGCCCCGAGCAAAACATCTATCGCTGGCTGCTCTGGATCCGGCGACTGCTGATCAGCGCCCTCATCGCCCTGGCATTCGGGTTTTACATGCTCCTTGATGAGCGCCGCAGCATGACCGAAATGGCCATGCTCACGTTTGTCGCCACCTTGCAGTTTGCGCCCGGCCTCATCGGTGTCCTGTTCTGGCCTCGCGCCAACACGACCGGATTTGTCGCCGGACTGGCGACAGGCATGGTGCTCTGGTTTGCCACACTGGTAGTGCCCTACCTCATCGAGATGAACGCACTGCCTGAACTCTCGTGGCTGCAGGTGTCTTTTGCCGGCAATACCGTGTACTGGCAATCCATGGGGCTTGGCGCCACGCTGATCAATGCCGTCGTCGGCGTCGGTGTGTCCCTGATGGGCACACAAAGCGCCAGTGAGCAGATTGCGGCCAATACCTGCTCGGTGGATAACCTGCGCCGCCCCTATCGCTGGGAGCTGATGGCCAACAGTACCGGCGAATTTGTGCGCGGTCTGTCTGATCCGCTGGGCCGGCTGACGGCCGAACGTGAAGTGCAAATGGCCCTGGCTGACCTCGGCATGAGCCCCGCTGAAACCCGGCCCTACGCCTTGCGTCGCCTGCGCGACCAGATCGAATCCAATCTGTCCGGCCTGCTCGGCCCCTCCGTCGCCCAGGACATCCTCGACCAGCACCTGCCCTACAAGGTCCGCACCGAACAGGGCGGCAGTGCGGAAGACATCCATTACATCGAGTCACGGCTGGAGGACTACCGTGACCGTCTTTCCGGTCTGGCGGCCGAACTGGACTCGCTGCGCCGCTTTCATCGCCAGACCCTGTTCGATCTGCCCATCGGCGTGTGTTCCCTGGGCAAGGACCTGGAAATCCTGGCGTGGAACAATGCCATGATGGAACTCACTGAAATCACGGACGAGCAGGTGATCGGTTCCCGCCTGAGCAGCCTGCCACCGCCGTGGCGCGAACTCTTCATGGAGTTCCTGAGTGGCCCTAGCGCGCAGGTTTACCGCAAACCCGTCATTGCCCATGGTGAAACCCACTGGGTCAGTCTTAACCGCGCGGTCATTGAGGATGGCGACAGCTTTGGCCATCCCGACTCGCAAGTAATTGTGGTCGAGGATATTTCCGAGCTGCACCGCCTCGAGGTGCGACTGTCCCACAACGAGCGACTGGCCTCGATTGGCCGTCTTGCGGCCGGCGTGGCTCATGAGATTGGCAACCCTGTCACCGGCATTGCCTGCCTGGCACAGAACCTCAAGGCCGAAACCAGCGATCCGGACACGCAGGACGCCAGCCGCCTGATTCTCGAACAGACGCAACGCATTTCACGCATCGTGCAATCCCTGGTCGGCTTCGCCCGTGCCGAAAACCTTAACCCCCTGCGTGAGCCAGTCGACATCTGCGCGGTCATCAACGAGGCCATCCAGCTCCTGCAGCTCGGGCCAGAAGGCAGGGACTATGATTTCCGTAATGAATGTCGACCCGGCGTACTGGTGGCCGGTGACAGCCAGCGCCTGATCCAGGTGGTCATCAATTTGCTCAGCAACGCCCGCGATGCCAGCCCTCGCGGCAGCATCATCATTGCGCGCGCCAGCGCGCACGGCCCGAACATCCTGTTCGAGATTGAAGACTTCGGCAACGGCCTGCCACAGGGCGAAATCCGCAATGCCCTGTTCGAACCCTTTGTTACCACCAAGGACACCGGCAAAGGGACCGGCCTCGGGCTGGCACTGGTGCACGGCATTGTGCAAGAGCATGAAGGCCGCATCCAGCTGATCGACAAGGCTGATTACGACCAGGGCAGCGGGGTGATCGTGCAGATCACCCTGCCCGCCTGGCAAGAAACAGAATCCGGCATATCACGAGGAATTACATGAGCCACATCCTGATTGTCGAAGACGAGGCACTGATCCGCACCAGCCTGAAGCGCCTGCTGCTGCGTCATGACTACACTGTCAGTGAGGCAGGTTCTGTCAGCGAGGCCCGTGACCACTACAACCTTGAAGACTTCGACCTCATCATCACCGATGTCCGCCTGCCTGGCGAACCCGGCACAACCCTTATCGAGAAGGCGCGCCCGACACCGGTACTCATCATGACCAGTTTCGGCAGCCTCAAAGCCGCCGTTGACGCCATGAAGCAAGGGGCCGTTGACTACATTTCCAAACCCTTTGACCATGACGAAATGCTGCTCGCCATTGAACGCATCCTGCGCGAGAAAGCCCTGCAAGCGCAAAATGACGTACTGAAGCAAGAGGTCGCCAAAGTCTACCCGACCACCGGAATGATCGGCTCCTGCGCCGCCATGCAGGAAGTGTTTAACCGCATTCGCAAGGTTGCTCCCATGGCAACCACCGTGTTGATCCGCGGCGAGTCCGGCACCGGCAAAGAGCTGGTAGCGCGCGCGTTGCATGACCAGAGCCCGCGCGCCAATGGCGCCCTGATTTCCGTTAACTGCGCCGCCATCCCGGAAAGCCTTATCGAGTCCGAGCTGTTCGGTCACGAGAAGGGCTCGTTCACCGGTGCCCAGGCACAACGCAAGGGCCTGGTCGAAGCGGCTGACGGCGGCACCCTGTTCCTTGACGAGATTGGCGAGCTTCCCCTTGAGGCCCAGGCTCGCCTGCTGCGCCTGATACAGGAAAAGGAGGTTCGCCGGATCGGCTCCACCCAGTCCCGACGCGTCGATGTGCGCCTCGTGGCCGCCACACACCGTGACCTCAAGAAGCTCGCCAGTGAAGGCCTGTTCCGCGAGGACTTGTATTACCGCCTGAATGTCGTGGAGCTGCTGCTGCCACCGCTGCGTGTGCGCGGTGACGATGTGCTGGAGCTGGCCGACAAGCTACTGGTCCGCACCTGCCAGCGCCTCGGCGTCGGCCCCCTGCACTTCACGGAAGAAACCCGTGACGCCATGCTGCACTACCCGTGGCCGGGCAATGTCCGCGAACTGGAGAACGCTATCGAGCGGGCCGCCATCCTGTGTGAGTCGCCTGAAATCCACCCGGAGCATCTGGCCATCGACATTATCCGGCGTGAACCCAGCCCTACCCGCTCCAGCGGCACGTCCCCTTCCGCCAACGAGCCCCCTGCAGGCCTTTCGCTGGAGGACTACTTCCAGCACTTTGTGCTGGAGCACCAGGAGCACATGTCGGAAACCGAGCTAGCCCAAAAGCTTGGCATCAGCCGCAAATCCCTCTGGGAGCGTCGACAGCGTCTTGGCATCCCCCGCCGCAAGGCTGGCGACGAAGCCGACACCCCGCCAGAGGGAGACAATGAATAATCTTTGCCGCGCGGGATCACAAATCGTGACGTCGTGTTACCCACCTACACAAGACCGTTACAACACTACCCGCAGAGCGTTACCGCTCATCCGCACCAAATGCCGTTCGTCATGCAAGAAAATAGCAACTTACTGATTTTAATGACTAAATTAATTTAATGAAAAGTTGGCACGAGACCTGCTATGTATCTGGTACGTCAATAACAAAAACAAGGCGTATCCGGTGCCCGCCGCACCAGAAAAATAAAAGGCCGCCACAAGAGGGCCATGACAAGAATAAGAACAGAAAGGTGGGCAGGTAGGTCAGCTATGGACGGGAGGCTCCATAGCTGACCTTACCTACGGGTAGTACAACAATGGCCGGATACAGGCCTGACTAATAATAACAAGCAGAACCACAACAACAAAAATGCATGTGCGGCCAAAAACTACAATAAACGGCCATCGTAACAACAAGAAGATCGCAGCACTCCAAAACAGAACATACAGTTCAGCGCATGCGGGAGGGTCACCCTCCCGCACTTCTGTTTGGCTTCGATTCGCCACCCTCCCCAGCACCGCAATCATGTATTCTGTGTGCGCCCGTCACTTGCTATCATCACCTCATTCCCTGGCACAGCCAGCAGCCCTTACAGCAGCCCATTCATGATCAAGACCCTGATCGACCGCCTGCGTGGCCGCCCCAGCGCCCGCCGCCCCGTCCTCAAGCTGACCATTACGCCCCGCGACCAACACCCCATCTCGCGCAAGGACATCAGCTCCGCCGCCGTGAAAACGTTGTATCGCCTGCACGACCATGGCTATCAGGCTTTTCTCGTTGGCGGGGGCGTACGTGATTTGCTGCTGGACCTGCACCCGAAGGACTTTGATATCGCCACGGATGCCACCCCGGAACAGGTCAAACAGGTCTTTGGCAGCCAGTGCCAGATTATTGGTCGCCGCTTCCGCCTGGCCCATGTCCGCTTTGGCCGCGAGATCATCGAGGTTGCCACCTTCCGTGCGCATCACAGCCAGTCCGAAGGCGATCATCACGCCCGCACCTCCGATGAAGGCATGATCCTGCGCGACAACGTCTGGGGCGGGATTGAGGAGGATGCCGAACGACGCGACTTTACCGTCAATGCCCTCTACTACAATATTGCTGACTTCAGCCTTTGGGATTTTGCCGGGGGTCGCAAAGACCTGGAAAAACGCCAGCTGCGCCTGATTGGCGACCCGGAAACCCGCTACCGCGAAGACCCCGTGCGCATGCTGCGCGCCGTCCGTTTCGCGGCCAAGCTTGATTTCACCATTGAACCCGCGTCGGCCGAACCGATTCGCCGCCTGGGCGACCTGCTCGACGACATCTCCAGTCATCGACTGATCGACGAGTCACAAAAACTGCTGGCCTCGGGGCATGCAGTACGCGTGGTTTCCCTGCTCCAGGAATATGACCTCTTTCGCCACCTCTTTCCGCAAGCGGGCCCCACCGCGGAGTACGAGCGCCTGCTGATCCTGACAGCGGAAAGCACCGACCAGCGCATTCGTGATGATAAAAGCGTCAATCCAGCCTTCTTCTTCGCGGCGTTGTTGTGGGGACGGGTCCAGGCCCACTATGCCGAGTTGCTGGATGAGGGGGTGCCGCCCATGCCCGCCCTGCAACAGGCCGGGCAGCGCGCCATCAGCCGCCAGACCGAACGTACCGCCATTACCCGTTTCACCGCCCAGTCGCTGCGTGAAATCTGGGAAATGCAGCCCCGCCTGGAAAAACCAAGGCCTCGCCAGGTAGAAGCCCTGCGTGTACAACAACGCTTCCGTGCGGCCTATGACTTTCTTGTCCTGCGCGAACAAGCCGGTGAGGATACCGGCGGCTGGGGTGCCTGGTGGACCCGCTATCAGGATGCCGATCCCGGCCTGCAGGCCGAGTTGTTGCGGGCACTTGAGTCCGGCGGCGGCAGCGCCGGCAAGAAACCGCGCAAACGCAGCCCGCGCAAACGCAAACCCTCCAGCGCGGAATAAGCACCAGGATGGCCTTTACCGCCTATATCGGCCTTGGCGCCAATCTTGGCGAGCCTGTACGCACCATCTTGGCCGCTGTACAGGCCCTGAAAATCCTGCCCGGCACCACGCTTTCAGGGCTCTCCCGCCTGTACAGAAGCGCCCCCCTGGGTCCGCCGGGACAGCCCGAATACATCAATGCCGCCGCCCGGATTGAAACCGGGCTCACTGCACATGCCTTGCTGGCCGCCCTCCAGGACATTGAAAACCGGCACGGGCGCACCCGGAGCATCCGTTGGGGCGCACGCACACTGGACCTCGACCTGCTCCTGTACGGAAATGATGAAATTCTGACATCTGCACTGATTGTTCCGCATATTGAGCTTAAAAACCGCAACTTTGTCGTGATCCCGTTACTGGACATTGCCCCGGAGTTGCGTCTTCCTGATGGCACTCCCCTGGCCAACCTGCCCGCTGCACATGACCGCACCGGGCTAGAACAAATCCATGCAGGCGGTATCCCGGCAATTGACGATAATTGATTCGCCACCGACTATTGCCACCCACGCCCGATGGCACAGGAGTTCCCCATGAAGCCAGTCAGCCTCTCCACCCTGCGCGAAATGAAAGCCCGTGGCGAAAAAATCAGCATGCTCACCTGCTACGACGCCACCTTTGCCCACGCCATGTCCAGTGCCGGTGTCGAGACCATCCTGATCGGTGACTCTCTCGGCATGGTGGTGCAGGGACACAGCTCGACCCTGCCCGTCACCATTGCCGACATGGCCTACCATACGGCCTGCGTGGCCCGCAGCAACAAGGACTCACTGATTGTGGCCGACATGCCCTTCATGTCCTACAGCACCCCGAAAGACGCGCTCGACAACGCTGCCACCCTGATGCGGGCCGGCGCCCACATCGTCAAGCTGGAAGGCGGCGCCTGGTTGTGCGAAACCGTGACCATGCTGATGCAAGGCGGCATTCCCGCTTGCGTGCACATGGGGCTGACACCGCAGTCCGTCAATGTCTTTGGCGGCTACAAGGTACAGGGGCGCGGCGATGATGCGGCCGAACGCATGCTCAAGGAAGCCCACGCCCTTCAGGCCGCGGGTGCCGCCATGGTGCTGCTGGAGTGCGTCCCGCGAGTCCTGGCATCACGCATCACGGCTGCCCTGGAAATCCCTGTCATTGGCATTGGTGCCGGGGCTGACTGCGATGGCCAGGTCCTCGTCCTGCATGACATGCTGGGCCTGCACACCGGCAAACCGGCGCGTTTCGTGAAGAATTTCCTGACCGGGAGCAATGACGGCATCCGGGGCGCCTTCCATGCTTACGTGAGCGCCGTGAAGAATGGCGACTATCCTGCGCCAGAGCATGGGTTCGACTGACAGCCTCTGCCGTTCACGACGTACCAATTTCCAGGGTTACGAGAAGTCCCCATGAAAACAGAAGTCACCATTTCCGGCCTGCGCGGTGCGTTACGGGCCGCTCGCAAGGCCGGCAAGTCCATCGCCTTTGTCCCCACCATGGGCAACCTGCATGACGGCCACATCACCCTGGTAAAAGCCGCCAAGCGGCGCGCCGACATCGTCGTCGCCAGCATTTTTGTCAATCCCACCCAGTTCGGTGCCAACGAAGACTTCACCCAGTACCCGCGGACACTGGCCATGGACAGCACCCTTCTGGCCGATGCCGCCTGTGACCTGCTGTTTGCACCTGACGCCAGTGAAATGTACCCGGATGGCCGCAGCCAGAGCACCTCGGTCAGTGTCAGTGGCATCACGGAAAACCTCTGCGGTGCCTCCCGCCCCGGTCATTTCACCGGTGTTGCCACCGTCGTCAGCAAGCTGTTCAACATCGTGCAACCTGACATGGCACTGTTTGGCGAGAAAGACTACCAGCAGCTTGCCGTTATCCGGCGCCTGACACGCGAACTCTGCTTTCCCGTCGAGATCATTGGCGTGCCCACGGTGCGAGCCGATGATGGTCTTGCACTGAGTTCACGCAACGGCTTCCTTTCCGCCGAAGAGCGCAAGCAGGCGCCATTGCTCTTTCAGACCCTGAGCAACCTGCGCACCGCCATCATTGGTGGCCAGCAGGACTACCCGATGCTGGCGCAGGCGGCGCAAGCCCACCTGGCCAAATGCGGCTTTCAGCCGGACTATCTGGAAGTCTTGCGCCAGGATCTGGAAAAGCCCGGCCCGGAGGACAGGGAACTGGTCATTCTGGTGGCCGCAAAGCTGGGAAAAACCCGGCTGATTGATAATCTGGCGTTCGAGCGGTCATGAATGACGGCAAACTGATCTACTATTGTCTGACAATACATGCGCTTTTTCGACTCCCCCCGGATTGAACCCCCGGGTTGATTGCGGCACAATGGCCCGCCCGATAATGCGGGCGGAAGTGTTACGAGCCTACCCAGGCTCGTGTTACATCCACGAGCGGAGGTAAGCCTCATGCAATGCACCATGCTGAAAGCCAAACTGCATCGCGCCCGTGTTACACACGCCGAACTGGATTACGAGGGTTCCTGCGCCATTGATGGCGAACTCCTGGACCTCGCCGGCATCCTGGAATACGAACAGATCCAGATCTACAACGTCACCAATGGCGAGCGTTTTACAACCTATGCCATTCGTGCCGAAGAAGGATCGCGCATGATTTCCGTCAATGGTGCTGCTGCCCACAAGGCCGGCGTCAATGACATTCTGATCATCTGTACCTATGCCAACTACAGTGCAGCTGAGCTCATCAACTTCAAGCCGCGACTGGTGTACTGCAATGCAGACAACACCGTCAGCCACAGCGCCAACGCCATTCCGGTGCAGGTTGCCTGAAGCAAACCCTGATGCAGAAACTGAAACGCCGGCAATAGCCGGCGTTTTTTTGTCCCGTCATGGCCCCCTGCGTCATCCGTCAGGGACCAGAGCCATCCGTCACTCCTGCAGCTCCCGGATTTTCAGGATGCGGGCACGCTGGTATCGTTCATCGACGATGACCTTGCGCAATCCCGACAGCGTCTGGTACGGCGTTTCATGAATGATCATGCTGACCAGCCCCCCCGGAATGTTACCGCCCGGATCGGCTCGCCCCACCATGGTGACCTCGACCAGACCGCCCCCCAGCGGACGGAAAATCCAGTCACCCTTCATTTCCGGCATGCGCACAAACCCGGACGCTGTCGCGTACTGTCCTGGCGGTGTCGAATAGCTGTGAATGGTCACCACCCGCGTTTTTTCATCCTGACTGATCTGCCCTGCCAGGACGACATCACGGTCACTGAACGGCCAGGGAAAATCCGTTTCTGCACGAATCAGGAACGTCGCCGCCTCGTCATCGCGCCGTAGCACCTCGATGCGTGTCGTACGATAGGCCCACTGGCTCGCACGATCCGTATCCAGAATCAGGCTGACCAGGCCCGATAGTGAACTCTTCACTACCGTGGTGGCCTTGAAGGCATGAATCGGAAAGCCCGGCTCCTCCCGCGTCCAGACCTGGATACCACTCCGATCACGCGCCAGCTCCCACTCCGATGCCCACGCACCCGTCGCGACCAGCATCAGCAGAAGCAGCCTCACTACCTTTGTCCAACCCATGCAATTGACTCACTTGCTATCAGAGGTGCCAACAGTGCCCATGATCTTTTCTTTTCCGGACAGATGCACTGGCCGCACATGCCAATACTCACATTAGCCGATGTCGCAATGTGCCAGTTGGCCGCAGAGACAGCCCACACCTGAAAACCCACACAGAAACAACAAACCGGCCACAAAGGGCCGGTTTGTTTTACATCACTGACTGCACGACATTGAATGCATATCGCTCACCGCAGTATCAGGGCAGGCGGAAATGTGGGACCCAGCTGAAAAAGCCTGTTCCCTTGTAATCCCAGTCCACAAATGCACCGCCGTACACCACCAGCAGCAAGGCAGGAATCATGACGATCAACGGCAGAATCCAGCGCTCGTAACGGTAATAGAAACTCAAATGCCTGACCTCGGCATCGGCATCTTCCATTTCCTTCTCGCCCACCACCTGACGCGCCAGCAACTGGTTCAATGCCACTGGTGGCGACAAATAGCCAAGCTCGAAAGCCGTCAGCACAATCATCCAGAAGTGTACCGGATGGATACCGTTGTTATAGGCAACGGGCGCCACCGTGGCCGTTACCAGAATCACCGCGCCAAACGGATCCATGACCATACCGACAAAAATCAGCAAGCCCATGAGCAGCGTCAGTGCCAGCCAGATATTGCCAAAGCTTTGCGGCACCGCCTCCATGATACCGGAACGTTCAATCGTACCGCCCACGGCAACAGACAGCGCCATCAGCAAAATCAGCGCACCGATGTGACCAATAGTATCGTTGGTCGCCATGCGTACCGACTCTTCAAGACCGATGCGGCGCTCACTGTGTTCCGGTGTATGCGGCTGCGGCGGAAGGCGCGGCTCATGACGGCGCAGCTTGTCGAAAATCACAATGGCCAGAAGGATGATGGGCAGCATCATTGGCGCGGTAAATTCATCCAGCTTGGTGTCCAGGATAAACTTGTAGAAATACACAACGGCCAGTGTCAGCACGATATACGGTGATACCGGGCCCAGCGCACGTGCCGATGCCGGCAGCGCAATGGCCGGACTCTCAATCTGCACCTTCTGTTTGCGCATCAATTGCGAAACGATCAGGAACAGCGTGGAGGTCATCAGGAATACCCAGATACCCCAGCCATACAATACCTGCGTGGTCACCTGCTTGTTGAGCGCGGCAATCACCACAATCAACAGGCACGGCGCCAGCACCACGCCCAGCGAACCGGACATGGCGGTCGCCGCCAGCGCGTACTGGCGACGTGCGCCGGCGGCCAGCACTTCACGGTAAATCACCGCACCGGCTGCAATCACGAAAATACCGGAAGCACCGGTATAGGCGGTGGGGAATGCCGCAACAAACAGAATCACCCAGGTCAGCATTTCCGGGGAAAGCTTCCAGGGACGAATGATGTCGAGAAACAGGTCAACCACACGGGTCTGCTTGAGCAGCATGCCGGCCCAGATATACAGCGCCAGGTTCAGGAACACCCCGGACAACTCCATCATCTGACCAAGGTAAATCGCCAGCCCGGCATAGTGCCCGCTAGAAATAAAGCTGGCGCCTGCAGAAATCGCCATGACTGCAAACAGTGGAATGGACAGCAGCCCCTTCCCGATCGATCCCCCTGCTGGCGCCTCCTTGGGCGGGAACAGCAACTGCTTGAGACTGACCAGCGCCAGTGTCGAGAACAGCGCCACCCAGATCCAGCTTATATAGGGACGATCCACCTCGATGCCGGATTTGTTCTGCACTTCCAGAATGTAGTACAGCGAAGAAAATACCAGCACCGAATTGGCGATAATCATCGCCACGGAATAAACACGGAAATCCGTACGGGACTTGGGCGGACGCAAAGCGATGTGGTGC
>CAYGBB010000025.1:0-14425 GCA_964347985.1 uncultured Moraxellaceae bacterium | reverse complement strand
GTATCGGCCTTGCCAAGGTCGTGCACCAGTGCGGCAAATCGCACGTGGGCTTTGCGGGAGAGTCGGGTGGCGAGCCTCAGGCTCATCAGGGTGTGTACGCCGGTATCGACCTCGGGGTGATATTCGGGACGCTGTGGTACGCCAAACAAACGACTGATTTCCGGAAACCAGACGTCGAGTGCACCGCAGTCTCGCAGCACCTGGATGTAAACATCCGGCGCATCCTCACCCAGGGCGCGCTCGGTTTCCTTCCACACCCGTTCCGGCGTGAGGCTGTCCAGTTCGCCGGATGCAGTCATGTCGCGCATCAGCGTCATGGTCTCGTCCGCAATGCGGAAGCCAAGCGGGGCATAGCGTGCGGCAAAGCGGGCGACGCGAAAAACACGCAAGGGGTCTTCACGGAAAGCCGGCGAGACATGGCGCAGGAGGCGTGCCTGCAGGTCCTGCTGGCCACCGTAGGGGTCAATGATCGCGCCGTCGGTGTCACGTGCCATGGCGTTCACGGTGAGGTCGCGGCGGATCAGGTCTTCTTCCAGGGTGATGTCTGGCGAGAAATCACAGATGAATCCGGTATGACCCTGGCCTGACTTGCGCTCGGTACGAGCGAGGGCATATTCCTCCTGCGTGGCCGGATGCAGGAACACCGGGAAATCCTTGCCTACCGCGCGATAGCCCTGCGATGTCAGATCCTCCGGGCGTGCACCAACCACCACCCAGTCCTGTTCATGCACGGGACGGTTGAGCAGGGCATCACGAACGGCACCACCGACCAGATAGATTTTCATGGGAATCCTGTTGACGAGTCCGGCTTCTCTCGCAGAGTATCGGTCACATGATAACGATCAATTTGGTTTTCCGCTCCGTCATTACTGTCTCGCGCTGGCTGGCAGTAGCCATTCGTGCGCGCGTGTTCTGGCGGCCGGACTGACAGTATTCCTGTTTTTCCCGAAAAGGCCGCAGATTCTGCGGCCTTTTTGTTTTTGTGCTTCCTGTTTTTGTGCCCTGCCGAGAAGGAGTGTTTCGATGGAAAGTGAGCCCCCGCAACAAGCGATTGCCGGACCGTATATGGCGCTGGTGCTGATCTGGTCAACAACGCCACTGGCGATAGTGCTGAGCCTGCGTGACATGAATGCGCTGTGGGCGCTGGCGTTGCGCATGTTGCTGGCAGCACTGGTGGCGGTGGCGGTGTTGCGGGTGACTGGCATGCGGCTGGCATGGACGCGGCAGGCCCTGCGTCTTTACGGCATGGGGGCGGTGGGTATGGTCCTGCCCATGGCGTTCACCTATGTGGGGGCCCGGCATGTGAGCTCCGGACTGATTTCCGTCCTGTTCGGTCTGGCGCCACTGATCGTGGCGTTGCTGGCGCGCTTTCTGGTGCCGGGCACGCTGGTGCGGCCGTTGCAGTGGCTGGGCATGATGCTGGGCCTGGGAGGGTTGGCCTTCATGTTCCTGCATGGCGAGCATCTGGTTCGCGCCGAGCTGATGGGGGTGCTCTGGATTCTGGCGGGAGTACTGACCTATGCGGGAGCGACCGTGGGAGCAAAGCGTCTTGGTCCCTCCCTGCATCCGCTGGTGCAGACGACCGGCGCGCTGGTGCTGTCGTCTCTCGGTTGTCTGCTGGTATTGCCGCTGGCCGGCGGCTCGATGCCTTCGCACTGGCCCGGCATGGTGTCCATGGGGGCGATTGTCTACTCCGCCTGCTTTGGTTCGATCATTGCGATGATGTGCTATTTCCACCTGATCCGGCACATCTCGCCAGGTGCAGTGTCCTTGATCACGCTGCTGACGCCGATGATTGCCGTGGTGCTCGGCGTGCTGGTCAATCACGAGCGTTTCCGGCAGGAAACCCTGACCGGAATGGCGTTGATCGTGTTCGGGCTGGGGTTGTACAGCCTGCAGGGCTGGCGGGATGCGCGTCGGCTGCGGCTGGCTCAGTAACAGCTGACGCAGCCGCGTGAGCTGCTGAAAAAACTGCCGTCGTCGACGCGGTAGGCGGTGAGGTGGCCACCCCAGACGCAACCGGTATCAAGACCGATAAAGCGGGGGCGGTCAGTAGCGCCTTGCAGTGCCGCCCAGTGCCCGAACAGGATGCGCCCCACGTTTAGTGCCGGGTTGTCGAGCGTGAACCAGGGGGCGTATCCCTCGGGCACAGATTCCAGATCCTCCTTGAAGGCAAAGTCGAGCTGGCCTTCCGGGGTGATCAGACGCATGCGGGTCAGATAGTTGGTGATGACTCGCAGGCGGGTGGTGCCCTTGAGGTCGTTTGACCATCGGGCGGGCTCGTTGCCGTACATGTCGGAAATGAAGTCCGTGATGCCGGGGCCACGGAGGGCCTGTTCAACTTCGCGGGCGTACTGGCGAGCATTCTCCAGCGACCAGTCGGGCGGAATGCCGGCATGGGTCAGCACGCAGTCATGCTCACTGCTCTCCAGCAACATGGGGCGCTGCTGCAACCAGTCGAGCAGTTCATCGCGGTCGTGCGCCTCAAGCACCGGGAGCGTCTTGTCCTTTTTCTTGGGTGTGGCACCGCCATGGCGCGCGGCAATCAGGTGCAGGTCGTGATTGCCCAGCACGCTGTCGGCGGCGTTGCCGAGTCCCTTGATCAGGCGCAGCACGCCCAGTGAGTCCGGGCCGCGTGCGACCAGGTCACCGGCAAACCAGAGCCGGTCACGGGCGGGGTTGAAGGCAATCGTTTCCAGCAGGTCTTCCAGAGCCTCCAGACAGCCTTGCACATCGCCAATTGCATACAGCGCCATGAACGGGACTCAGTGCAGGACGCGTGGAATGGCGAGCGTAAAGGCAGGGATGGAAGCTTCAAAGCGCTGGCCGGCCTCGTCGATCATGCCGTAGGAGCCCTGCATGCTGCCCACCGGAGTGTCCAGCACAGTGCCACTGGTGTACTCGTAGGTTTCTCCCGGCGCCAGCTTGGGCTGCTCGCCGACCACGCCGTCGCCACGGACTTCCTGTGTGCGGGCTTCGCCGTCCATGATGACCCAGTGCCGGGTGAGCAGGCGCGCGGGTTGCTCACCTTCGTTGGTGATTTTTACATGATAGGCAAACACATAGCGGGATTCGGCCGGATTGCTTTGCTCCGCCAGGTATTCACTTTTGACCTGGACGCGAATGTCATGCGCGGGTGTTATCTGGTTATTGTTCATGTCGGGCTGTGTTCACTTGATTCGTGTACGGCGAGCCGGTTGGCCAGGGCCACCCATTCGGCTACTCCCACTTCTTCCGGACGCAGGCCGGGATCAATTCCGGCCTCGTCCAGCCATTCAGCCGGAATCAGTCCCTTGACGGCATTGCGCAGCGTCTTGCGGCGCATGTTGAAAGCAGTCGTCAGCAAATGCTGGAGCTTGCTTTCGTCCTTGCAAGTATAGCGCGGCGTGACATAAGGAATGAGACGTACGACGGCAGAATCCACCTTTGGCGGCGGACTGAACGATTCGGGAGGCACATGCAGTAGCCACTCCACCTGGCAGCGGTACTGCAGCATGACGGACAGACGGCCGTAATCGCCGGTGCCGGGCTCGGCCACCATGCGTTCCACGACCTCTTTCTGCAGCATGAACGTCATGTCGGCGATGACATCCGACTGCGTCAGCAGGTGAAAAAGGATAGGGGTGGAGATGTTATAGGGCAGGTTGCCGATGACGCGCAGGCTGTGCGGGCTGGTGGCCAGAGTGCGGAAGTCGAACTTGAGGGCATCACTTTGATGCACGACCAGCTCGCCCTCGTTCATCAGTCGAAGCGGGAGCGCCGCGGCAAGGTCACGGTCAAGCTCGACCACATGCAGGCGGCCGAGATGTCCCAGCAGCTCGCGTGTGAGGGCGCCGAGTCCCGGGCCGATTTCCACGACATTCTGGCCACGGGCAGGCGCAAAGGCAGCGATGATGCCGGCAATCACGCGTTCATCGGTCAGGAAGTTCTGTCCAAAGCGCTTGCGCGCCATATGGCCGTCAACACGGCGTGTCATGCAGATCTCCTGGTGGCAATCATGTCGAGGGCGCATTGCAGGGCAGCTTCAAGGCTGCCGCTGTCGGCGCGTCCCGTGCCGGCCAGATCCAGCGCAGTGCCGTGATCGACCGAAGTGCGGATATAGGGCAGGCCCAGGGTGATGTTAACGGCGTTGCCGAACCCCTTGTGCTTGAGCACCGGCAAGCCCTGATCATGATACATCGCCAGCACGGCATCCGCGTGATCAAGATATTTCGGGGTGAACAGGGTGTCGGCCGGTAGTGGGCCGATCAGCTCGCAGTCCTGATCCGGGAACGTTTGCAGGGCCGGGATGATGGTGTCGATTTCCTCGTGGCCCAGGTGGCCGGATTCCCCGGCATGCGGGTTGAGGCCGGCGACCAGTATCCGGGGCCGGGCGATGCCGAACTTGTGGCGCAGGTCGCTGACCAGGATGGTCAGCACTTCATGCAGGCCCTCAATCGTGATGGCATCGGCAACGGCCCGCAGCGGAAGGTGTGTGGTGGCCAGTGCGACGCGCAGGCCGGGGCAGGCCAGCATCATGACGACGCGTGATACCCCGGCCTGCTCCTGAAAGAACTCGGTGTGGCCAGTGAAGGGAATGCCGGCGTCATTGATCACGGATTTCTGCACGGGAGCCGTGACCACCGCATCAAAACGACCATCCAGGCAACCCGCCCCGGCCGCCTGCAGCGTGGCCAGCACATAGGGGCCGTTGCGTACGTCCAGATGTCCCGGGGTCACGGGTGCGGCGAGTGGCACCGGGATGATGACCAGTTCACCGGCGGCATGCGGTCTGGGCTGGCTGGCATCAAGTGAGTGCAAACGTAACGGCAGGCCAAGCTGGGCCGCACGGGCCATCAGCAGCTCTGGATCGGCAATGGCAACCAGTTCAGCGGGCCGAGCCGTTTGGGCCAGCGTCACAATCAGGTCGGGACCAATGCCGGCAGGCTCTCCCGGCGTCAAGGCGATACGTGGCAGGGGCATGAACGTGTCCGTAAAAGCTGCATTAAAGCAGAAAGCCCGGCGAACCGGGCTTTCAGGGGCGCAACTGGTGTTATTCGCGAATCTCTACAAACGCTTCCGCACGCAGCTCGCGCAGCCAGCTGGCGAGCTCTTCATCGTACTGTCGGGTGTAAAGCGCCTGTCGGGCAATATTGGCGCGCACCTGGGCGCTGACATCCTGTTCCCGCTCTTCCGTGACTTCCAGGATGTGCCAGCCATAGGTGGACTGGAAGACGTCGGAGACAGTCTTGAACGCAGCGGCCTGCATGACGCGATCAAATTCCGGCACCATTTCCCCGGGGGCTACCCAGCCCAGCTCCCCCCCCTGACGTGCGGAACCTGGGTCATCAGAATGGATGCGTGCCTCATCAGCAAAGTTGCTGCCCGCCAGGATCCGGCTGCGAATGTCCGTGAGTTTCTGCCGTGCATCTTCGCTGGACAGGATTTCAGTGGCCTTGATCAGGATGTGGCGCACGTGACGTTGCTTGACATGCACCATGTCGGCACCGCGCTTTTCCAGAAGCTTGATGAGATGGAAGCCGCCGGGTGTCCGGATGGGGGCTGCAACATCACCGGGCTGCATTTTCCCCACGGCATCGGCAAACAGGGTGGGCAGTTGTGCCGATTTGCGCCAGCCGAGGTCTCCTCCTTTCAGGGCGGTTTCTGCATTTGAGTAGGTGGCGGCGACCAGTGCGAAGTCCTTGCCGGCGGCCAGCTCGGCCTGGGCTTTTTGCAGTCGCGATTCGGCGGCAGCAATATCCTTTGGGGTGGCGCTTTCAGCAATTTCCACAAGGATGTGTCCCAGGCGGTATTCACTGGCCAGCTCAGCCTGACCGGCCGGGGATTTGAGGTAGTTCTGCACATCCTGGTCGGTAATGCGGATACGGTCCACCATGCGTCGCTGGCGTAGACGCGTAATCATCATTTCGCGGCGCACCTGCTCTCTTACTTCGCCATAGCTGGAGCCGGGGGTGGTATCCAGCTGCTGCTGGAATTGCGGCAGTGTCATGCCGGCATCCCTGGCGATTCCGGTGAGTGCGGTAGTGAGTGCAGCATCCTCGATGCGAATGCCGGCGCGTTCCGCCAGATTGAGTTGCAGGCTTTCCATGATGAGTTGTTCAGTGACCTGTTTGCGCATCACCTCTTCCGCCGGCAAGGCCGCCTTGCGTTTGGCAAACTGGAACTGCACGTCCTTGATGCGCTTGTTGATCTCGCTTTTCAGGATGACCGATTCATCCACGATGACGGCAGCCTGCTCCAGCGGGGTGAAGGCAGCATGGGCCAGGGTGCTGGCCAGCAGGAGGAAAACAGGAAAAAAACGCATCAGGGAGTGTCCTTGCGATCAAGCAGCTGGTTGTAGCCGAAAACATTGTTGCCAAGCAGAGAGTTGATGCTGCTGCCGAGACCGGCCAGACCCTTCAGCTCAATCTCGATAAAGAAGGCATTGCGGGTTCGCTGGGCGCCCGGGCTCACATCGTCCGGGTCGGTCAGGAAGCGGCGCTCAAACATGCGCACGCGCCAGCAGCACGCCTCGTACTGTACGCCGAGGAGGGCGTCCTGTGTTTCACGGTTACGAATGTCATACTGCCAGAGTCCCAGCAGTTGCCAGTTCACATTGACCGGTTGCACAAAGGAAACACTGGCCTGGCGCACGGGCTTCTGGCCAAGCGCCAGATCCTCGCGACGGAAGTGATACCCAATGTTGGCCAGGCGGTCGCGGCTTTCCGGAAGGTAATTCAGGGTGGCACTGTACTGGCTGGCATGTTCAAGGTCGTACGTCCACAAGGCATCGGCGGTACCACTCCAGCCGCGGCCAATAGGGGCCGCCAGCTCGGCAGCAAGCCCCGAGGATGTGTCTGTGGCAATTGGTGTCAGCGGATCAAGGGTCACCCGGCGATCGCGAAAGTAGTGGGTCTGGCCGACAGAAGCGCGAACCAGTTCATTCCCCGTATTGCTGTCAAGAAAGCGCGAGGTCAGGCCGAGAGAGAGCTGGCTGGCATCATCCAGGCGGTCTCCGCCGGAAAAGCGGCTTTCACGGAACAATTGCGCGTAGCTGAACGTGGTATTGGCGGTATCAAATACCGGCAAGTCGTTCTGTTCCTGATAAGGCGCATACAGGAACAGGGCTCGCGGCTCCAGGGTTTGCAAGAATCCCGACTGTTCCCGTTCAAACACGAGGCCACTGTCCAGACTGAAGGTGGGCACGGTGGCACTGCGCACCCTCTCCTCGGTGACCCCGTTCCCTTCCAGCTGATACAGCAATGAGCCGATCTTGATCTTGGGAGTGACGTGGCCCCAGGGTTCTTCCATGCGATAGGCCAGTGAAGGCTCAAGACGATAGCGCGCGCCATTGACCTCCGGTCCGCTACCATCATCCACCATGCGCTGGAACCAGGTCAGTTCGGTGTTGAGCAGGGGCTCAAAGCCGGTGCTGACGCGTTTTCCCCCGTTCAGCAGCAACTGGGGCAGCCGGGAGTACGGTTTGGAGATATCAGGTATGGAGGGATCAATGGTCTGGTAGCCCTGTGCCCGGCCCAGTACCGACCATGCTCCACTCGCCCAGAACAATTCGCCCACCCGTTCCTGATGGGTGGTATTGCTCAGGTTCAGGTCGGTGCCGAGGTCAGTGAAATAGGCGCTGTCGGAGACATAGTTGACGTCGGTCCGCACTGACAGGTTGCTGCTGAGCTTGCCATTGTGCCGCCAGGAGCCGCTCTTGCGATCCTTGTCGGCATAAAGCTTGTCTGTCGGCAAGAAAGTGCCCTGCAGGCTGCCAGTGCCACCGTAGGGCAGCAGGTAGCGGAACTCGCCTTCCATCATGGTGCCGCGCCGGGTGATCAGGCGGGGTGTCAGGGTGGCGTCGTAGTTGGTAGCCAGATTCAGGTAAACGGGCTGGGCAAAGTCGAACCCCCCGTCATTGGTCGTGCCGAAGCGCGGGGTCAACAGACCGGTCTGCCGGCGATCATCAATCGGGAAATTGAAATAGGGCACATAAAGCACGGGCACATCCTGGACATGCAGGGTGGCGTGCCAGACGGTGCCACGTCCGGTGGCATTGTTCAGGCTGATGTCACTTGCCAGGAAGTACCAGGCAGGATCATCCGGTGCACAGGTGGTGTATTCACCCCGCGCAATGGTGATCAGGCCATCGGCGTTGCGCACGATCCGGTCTGCCCGGCCATGAGCGTTGATGGCAGCGGCGACAAACTCGGTATGTTCGATACTGGCCTGATTGGTGTCGAAGTCGAATTCGGCCTGGTCGCCGGTGAGGATCAGTCCAGGCTCGGCTATCAGGATATTGCCGGTGAAACGTCCTTTGCCCTGCTGCTGGGTCAACTCGGCATTGTCGGCATCGATGCGTCGTCCAGGTTGGGTGATGTGGACATTGCCGCGCAGGGAGGAGAGGTCGTTCGGGTCGTAATGGACGTCCTCAGCCTCGATACGGGTTTCGCTCAGGGCCGGGTCGCTTGTCGGTGTCCCTGCGGGAATGGGGGTTATCCAGGCTCCCGGACAGGTGGCGTCGGTGCGGGGGCGCTGGTGCTCGGGGAGCGTATTTATCTGCTCCCGGCTCATCCAGCCCAGCCGGAGACTGTCCACCGGTTCGGTAGCCATAGACGGTAGACTGATGAAAAGCGCCAGCCAGAGGGCAGTACGCGAATGACAATGCATGGTTCGGTTAGGCTGTGGCGCGAAGATGCCGGATAATAGGCAACTTGTTTTTGAGCGGCCAGAGGATTTTGTAATGGAAGGTGTCGATCAGCGTGCGGAGCAACTGGAAGCCTGGGCTCGCGGCTGGCTGGCGGGAGAGCGTCCGGAGCTGGTTCCCGGGCATTTGGTGACCGTTTCCGGGGATGCCAGCTTTCGCCGCTACTTCAGGCTGCCACTGGCGACAGGCAGCCTGATTGCGGTTGATGCCCCCCCGGAAAAGGAAAACTCCCGGCCCTTTGTGGCAATTGCCCGGGCACTGCGGGCCCATGGCGTGCATGTTCCCGAGGTGCTGGCCGCGGATTTCGAGCTGGGCTTCATGCTGCTGGAAGATTTTGGGGATGCCTTGCTGCGGCCGGCACTGACGCCGGCAACAGTGGATGCACTCTACACAAGGTCAATGGAGGCGTTACTGCATTTGCTGGCCTGTGATGCGGTGCCCGGTTATGCCCTGCCTCCGTATGATCGCCAGCGACTCAGTGATGAGATGGGGTTGTTGCGGGACTGGTTTGTGGTGCGCTATCTCGGACTGGACCTGACGGCGGAACAGGAGTCCGTGCTCGCCAACTCCCTGGGCATGATTGCTGATGCCGTGCTCGAGCAGCCACAGGTTTTTGTGCACCGTGATTATCACTCGCGCAATCTGATGTTGCTGGAGAATGGCGAGATTGGCGTGATTGATTTCCAGGACGCGGTGACCGGGCCGATTACCTATGATCTGGTGTCATTGCTGCGTGATGCCTATGTGGTGTGGCCGCAGGCAGATGTTGAGCGCTGGGTGCGTGAATTTGCACAGATGTTGCGTCGTGAAAACCGTTTGAACGAGGTGACTGACTCCGCTTTCCAGCGCTGGTTCGACTGGATGGGTGCACAGCGTCATCTCAAGGTGGTGGGTATTTTTGCGCGATTGTCTCTTCGCGATGGCAAGAATGGCTACCTGAATGATATTCCTGTGGTGTTCAATTATTTGCTGACTGAAATCAAGCCCTATCCTGAATTTCATGCACTGTTTGAATTGTTGCGAGGAGTTATTCTGCCTGCCTATCTGTCCAAAAAGCCAAATGCGGCTGAGGTGCTTGGTCACTGGCTGACAGAAAGGATGCAATCCGCATGAAGGCGATGATTCTGGCGGCAGGTCTGGGTACCCGCATGCGACCCTTGACGGATTCCACACCAAAGCCGTTGCTGGGTGTGGGCGGAAAACCGTTGATTGTCTGGCATATCGAGGCGCTGGTGCGAGCCGGCATCACCGAAATGGTGATCAATACAGCATGGCTTGGTGAAAAGTTGCAGGCGGCGCTAGGGGATGGTCATCAGTTCGGTGCACATATCGAATGGTCTCACGAAGGAGAGCCGCTGGAGACTGCTGGCGGCATGATCAAGGCATTGCCCATGCTTGGCGAGAAACCGTTTGTGGTTGTGAATGGTGACATCTGGTTGCGCTATGGGCTGGCGAGCTTGCGTGAACGATTTGCCGGGATGCATCAGTTGGCACATCTCGTGCTGGTCGATAATCCTGCACATAATCCTGATGGAGATTTTTCCCTGGCGGCTGACAAGGTTACGACGGGGACTACATTGCTGGCCATGACTGAAGGCGAAAACCGGTATACGTTCTCCGGGCTTTCCGTGCTGAATCCCCGACTGTTTTCCGGATTGTCCGAGGGCAAGCGGCCATTGGCGCCACTCTTGCGCGGAGCCATGGCATCACGGCAGGTAACCGGTGAATATTTCCCTGGGCCCTGGGTGGATGTGGGCACGCCGGAGCGGCTGGCTGAGCTGGATCAGCAGATTCGTCGTGGTGTGATTTGACATTTTTGCAGCACTGATCGTGCTGCATGACTATTAAACGGAGTCATCATGACTGATTACCTGATTGCCCCTTCCATTCTGTCTGCCGACTTTGCCCGGCTCGGTGCGGATGTCGACAAGGTGCTCGCTGCCGGTGCGGATATTGTGCATTTTGATGTGATGGACAATCACTATGTGCCGAATCTCACCATCGGTCCGATGGTGTGCAAGGCATTACGCAAATATGGCGTTACCGCTCCGATTGATGTGCACCTGATGGTAAAACCGGTAGACCGGCTGATCGGTGATTTTATTGAGGCAGGCGCCACCTATATTACGTTCCATCCGGAAGCCTCCGAACACGTTGATCGTTCACTGGCCCTGATCAAGTCCGCGGGCTGCAAGGCCGGGCTCGTTTTCAATCCGGCCACGCCACTGCATCATCTGGATCACGTCATGGACAAGCTCGACATGGTGTTGCTGATGAGTGTGAACCCCGGCTTTGGCGGACAGTCATTTATTCCCGGTACGCTGAAAAAGTTGCGCGAAGCCCGCGCAAAAATTACCGCGAGTGGCTTGCCGATCCGTCTGGAAGTGGATGGGGGAGTTGGCGTGAAGAATATCCGGGAAATCGCCGAGGCGGGTGCAGATACTTTTGTGGCCGGTTCCGCCATTTTCAATGCACCTGATTATGCCGAGGTAATCAGGCAGATGCGCGTGGAGCTTTCGCTGGCCATTCGCTGATTATTGCCGGCCCGCCGGATTTTACAGGAAGAATGCAGATGCTGTTTGCTCCGCTTGAGTTTGTGCCGAAGCTGGTGATGTTTGATCTGGACGGTACGCTGGTTGATTCCGTGGCGGATATTGCCCTGTCGCTTAACCGGGCGCTGGGCGATCTGGGGTTGCCCGAGGTGAGTGAGGCCCAGGTACGAGCGTGGGTGGGGCGGGGCGCCTCACGCCTCATTTATTGTGTGCTGGAGCATCAGCACCGTCCGGCCGACCTGCATGATGCACTGATGGCCCGTTTCATGGCGCGCTATCAGGCCTCGGTCTGCGAGGTGAGCACGGTCTACCCGGGGGCGCGTGAGCTGGTGCTGGCCTGTCGCAAGGCGGGCCTGTATCTGGCCTGTGTCACCAACAAGCCCTATGCCCCGGCCAGGGCATTGCTGGAGGCACTGGACCTGCTGGAACCCTTTGACTTGCTGTTGGGCGGTGACTCCCTGACTCACAAGAAGCCGCATCCGGCCCTCCTGCAACACTGCCTGCACGAGTTCGGGCTGGCGCCTGAGCAGGCACTGATGGTTGGTGACTCCCGTAATGATGTGGAGGCAGCCCGGGCGGCCGGGGTTCGTTGTGTGGCGGTGCCCTATGGCTACAATCACGGTGAGCCGATTCAGGCTGCCGAGCCGGACTGGCTGGTTGAATCCCTCTCCGAGCTCCTTTAACCTTGGGGCTTGATTCCTTTCTATTACAGGCTTCAGTCGTGACGGGACTTGCTCTGAACAAGCGTTGGCGTGGATGGCGATGGTGACGTTGAGGTCGCCCCTGTCTGTCATTCCTGTCTGACCGCTTGCCGAGTAAGCAACCATGTCTTCTGAGTCTTTCGCCACCCTGGCGTCACAGGGCTACAACCGCGTGCCGGTGGCACGTACGGTTCTCGCTGATCTTGATACCCCGCTGTCCGTCTACCTGAAGCTGGCCGATGCCCCCTTCACCTACCTGTTCGAGAGCGTGCAGGGCGGCGAGCGCTGGGGCCGTTACTCCATGATCGGCCTGCCGGCGCGCACTGTGCTGACCGTGCGCGGCCACGACATCGTGGTGACCACGGATGGCAACGTCGTTGAGCACACCACCGCAACGGATCCGCTGGCGTTTGTCGAAGCCTTCCAGCAGCGTTATCGGGTGGCCCCCATGCCCGGCCTGCCCAGGTTCAATGGTGGCCTGGTCGGATTTTTCGGCTATGACTGTGTGCGCTATGTCGAGAAAAAGCTGGCGGCCTGCGTAAAGCCCGACCCGATTGGCGCACCGGATATCCAGTTGATGGTGTCCGAAGACCTGGTGGTGTTCGACAACCTCAAGGGCGAACTGTTTCTGGTCACCCATGTTGATCCGGCTGAGACCGGTGCAGAGGCGGCGGCAAAAGCCCGGCTTGATGCGCTGACCGTGCGCCTGCGTGCCTCACTGGACACGAAGGCCATGCATGACAGCGTGAAGGCACGTGTTGCCGAAGCCGATTTTGTGTCCAGCTTTGGTCAGGATGCGTTCAAGCGCGGTGTGGACCACATCAAGAATTACGTGCTCTCCGGCGACATCATGCAGGTGGTGCCGTCACAGCGCATGAGTGCGCCGTTTACCGCCTCGCCCATGTTGCTCTACCGCGCGTTGCGCCACCTCAATCCGTCGCCCTACATGTATTACATGCGCACGGACGAGCTCACCATTGTCGGTTCCTCGCCCGAAATCCTGGCGCGCATGGAAGACGGCCATGTCAGCGTGCGTCCGATTGCCGGCACCCGCAAGCGCGGCCTTACGCCGGAGCTGGATGCAGAGCTTGAAGCCGAACTGTTGGCCGACCCCAAGGAAATTGCCGAGCACCTGATGCTGATTGACCTTGGTCGCAACGATGTTGGCCGTGTGGCCAAAACCGGCAAGGTTCGCGTCACGGAAAAAATGGTGGTCGAGCGTTATTCGCATGTCATGCACATTGTTTCCAATGTGGATGGCGAGCTGAAGCCGGATGTCACGGCCATGGACGTCCTGCGCGCAACGTTGCCGGCGGGTACGCTCTCCGGTGCGCCCAAGGTGCGTGCCATGGAAATCATCGACGAGCTGGAGCCGGTGAAGCGCGGCATTTACGGTGGTGCAGTCGGTTATCTGGGCTGGAACGGCAACATGGATACAGCGATTGCCATTCGCACGGCCGTGATCAAGGACGGCATGATGCATGTACAGGCGGGCGCCGGCATTGTGGCCGACTCCGTGCCCGAATCGGAATGGCAGGAAACCCTGAGCAAGGCGCGCGCCCTGATGCGTGCCGCCGAGGTTGCCACCACTACCCATACCCACGAAGCCGGGGGAGTGAAGCCATGATCCTGATGATCGACAACTACGACAGCTTCACCTACAACATCGTCCAGTATCTGGGTGAGCTGGGTGCGGATGTAAAAGTGGTCCGCAATGATGAAATCACCATCGCCGAGATCGAGCAGATGGCGCCCGAGCGCATCGTGGTTTCACCGGGGCCTTGTACGCCAAACGAGGCTGGCATCTCCATGCCGGTGATCGAGCATTTTGCCGGCAAGATTCCGTTGCTGGGTGTTTGTCTGGGGCATCAGAGCATCGGCCAGGTATTCGGGGGCAAGGTGATCCGGGCGCGCCAGGTCATGCATGGCAAGACCTCGCCGATCCATCACGCCAACAAGGGCGTGTTCACTGGTCTCAACAATCCGCTGACGGCAACGCGTTACCACTCCTTGATCATCGAGAGGGCATCCTTGCCCGACTGTCTGGAAATTACCGCCTGGACCCAGCATGAAGACGGCTCCATGGACGAGATCATGGGTGTGCGCCACAAGACACTGGCCGTCGAGGGTGTGCAGTTTCACCCCGAATCCATCCTGACCGAGCAGGGTCATGAGTTGCTGAAGAATTTTCTGGAGGGCAAGTGATGAGCGCGGAAAAAAGCATGGATATCAAGACCGCGCTGGCGCATGTCGTAGACCGTATTGATCTTTCCCTGCCGGAAATGCAGGACGTGATGCGTGCCATCATGACGGGACAGTGCACCGACGCGCAGATTGCTGCCTTCGTCATGGGGCTGCGCATGAAGGGAGAATCACTCGACGAGATCGAGGGTGCCGTACGCATCATGCGCGAGCTGATGGTGCCGGTGCCGCTCGGTGATCTGCGCAATGTGGTGGACATCGTGGGTACCGGTGGTGACGGCGCC